>JAYTXG010000479.1:0-6256 GCA_043743375.1 Sphingobacteriia bacterium | reverse complement strand
TCTTTAAACAATTCTATAGGAAACTCTTGAGACTCATCCCAATTCATCAAATTGGCGCGTATATGCTGTTCCGCAAATTGCTTTGCAGTAGCCGCTACTTCTTTGGTTAATTCTGACTCCATAAAATTCATAAAATACATTTAAATAGGTGGGAGGAGGAGAAAACAAACAATCGTTAGTTAGTTTTCATTGCAAAAATAGCTGAATTTATGGCTCCACCAAATTGTTTTACTACTTTTTATTCGAGCTTAAGTTTCGGACTAATTTGTTGAAAAACAGCTTCATTAATGAAGACAATCTTTTTTAAATCGCTCATTTGTTGGTATTTACCATACTGCTTTCTATAAAGCACAATAGCTTTAGCAATTGATTCCGGAATTCCAGATTTAATTAAAGAGGCTTCATCTGCCCTATTAATATCTACTATGTCAAGGTCACCCTTTTTGCTACGTTCATTTACGAATTCTTTTATTGTTAGATTAGGTAGAATTAATTGAAAAACACTATCAGTAATTCCGTACGTTTTTTTAAGTTGCTCTATCGAATTAAATCCCCCTAATTTATCACGATAATGAATTATTCGATTGGCTAAAACAGGACCAATGCCCGGAAATGACTCCCAATCAGATAAAGTTGCTTCATTAATATCAATAATTTTTTTTAGTTGAATTGCTTTGAATATGATCATTTTTTGCTTTACCTGAATCTGCTTAATCTGAACAAATGGAATTAAACGATCCGCCTCTTCAGGTAGCATGCCCCATATTTTTTTTAAATCCTCTGGTGTTTTAAACCGACCTCCTTTATTTAAATAATTTAATAGGGTATGTACGGTTTTTTGTTTTAATCCTAATTGAACCCAACCTTTTTCGCTAAGAATATTGGGATCAAAATAAAATAAACTTGGCTTAAAAGTAACCTTTTCAAAATCATTATTTATACCGCCAGAATCGGGTTTTATAGGTACATGCTTTCCCATGATATCATGGTATACAGAATCTACTAAAATTGGTGGAAGCTTTGGTTTAAACATTGATGGCAACAACAAAAAGAT
This sequence comes from Sphingobacteriia bacterium, assembly GCA_043743375.1. Classification (GTDB taxonomy): domain Bacteria; phylum Bacteroidota; class Bacteroidia; order Chitinophagales; family Chitinophagaceae; genus Sediminibacterium. Next base: position 5,202 of record JAYTXG010000479.1, on the reverse strand, counting down.
AGCCATTATTGCAATGAGTGATATGATGCCTAGCCTTTCCTTCTTTGAAAAACTAAACCAGTTTTTAATACTATTTTTCATTCCTTTTAAAAAAATTAAAAGGGCTTACAAACAAACTTCTAAACCATCATAGGCCAATTTTATATGAGCTGGCATTTCACTATTAATAACATGATGTTTACCCAATTGGTGACTAATATGGGTAAAATATACTTCCGGAATTTTTAATTCTTCAGCCAAATTAATTGCCTCAGCTAAAGTAAAATGAGAAATATGTTTCTCTTTTCTTAGTGCATTTAGTACGAGAACGGAAGAACCCTTAATTTTTTCTTTTTCTATCTCCTCAATTTTATTTGCATCAGTGATATAGGTAAATGGACCAAAACGAAAACCTAGAACTGGCATTTTATGATGCATAACCTCAATCGGAATTACCGGTATATCCCCTATCATAAAAGGATTTATATCAATCGTTATCAGATCTAAATCTGGCACACCAGGATATTTTTTATCACCAAATGCATAATAAAAATCTCTTCTTACAGCTTCTTCAGTTAACGAATTGGCATAAATTTTCATCGAGTTTTCAGAAAAAAAGTTAAACGCTCTGATGTCATCCAAACCTGCCAAATGATCTTTATGAGGATGTGTAAATAATACTGCATCTAATTTAGTAGTTGCTGATCTTAACATTTGGTAACGAAAATCAGGAGTTGTATCTACCACAATTGTAGTGGTTTTCGACTTAACTAAAATACTACTTCTAAGCCTTTTGTTTTTGGGATCATTTGAACTGCACACTAAACAACTGCAGCCTATCATAGGAATTCCCGTACTTGTTCCAGTACCTAAAAATTGAATGCTTAGAGGAGGACAGTTCACTTACTAAAACTACATGAAATGGATGAACCAAAATAAAGTATATACCGCAAATTATGTTGCGGGAACCGATTTTTTTATAAGTTCCTCATAGAGTTTCTGTGATTCATGGGTAAGCATATCGAAGTTGATGGTTATTTGAGGAATAATATCCATTAAAGTATTGATTCTGCCTTCCGTATTTAGGAATTTGTTTAATACTACAACTTTTCTGGCTTCTAATAAACACCAGCCACTCTGAAAAGTGCCCCGTTCATACCGTACAACATAACCAGATTCACCCAAAATATCTTCTAATTTATCAACAGATGATTGTGTGTTTTTCATATATAGCTCATCCCCTAAAGGGGGTTATAAGTATGTAAAATTAAGCCGATGTAATGGTAAAAAAACGCCCAATTATCCACATACGATTACGCCTTAGATTCCATCTTAATAAGTGGTATAATCATTTCCTCTAAACTAATTCCGCCGTGCTGAAAAGTATTTTTATAATAATTCACATAATGATTATAATTGTTGGGATAGCATAAAAATCCATCTTCTTTGGCAAAGATAAAAGAAGAATTGATACTTGGAACTGGAAGTCCAGCTTTTAAAGGATCTTTAAATGCCAATACATCACGATCCTCATAATGTAGATTTCTGCCATGTTTATACCTTAAATTAGTAGTGGTTTGTTTATCTCCTATCACCTTATGTGGCGTTTTTACACGAATACTTCCATGATCAGTTGCTAAAATAATTTTAATTTTTTTATCGGAAATTTTTTTCAAAGCTTGATACAATGGACTATGCTCAAACCAACTTTTTGTAAGACTTCTGTAACTAGCTTCATCACTTGCTAATTCTTTTAATACTTCCATTTCGGTTCTAGCATGGCTAAGCATATCTACAAAATTATACACGATTATATTGAAGTCGTTAATTAATAAATTATGAATATTATTTACTAACTGTTGCCCATCATGATGATTGAGTATTTTATGATAACTCATTTTAATGTCATCCATTTTTAATCGTTTAAGCTGGGCCTTTAAAAAATCTTCTTCAAATAAATTCTTCCCACCTTCTTCTTCATCATTTTTCCATAGTTGAGGAAATTTTTTCTCGATTTCTGAAGGTAACATTCCAGCAAAAATAGCATTGCGACAATACTGTGTAGCCGTTGGTAAAATTGAATAAAAAGCATCTTCTTCAGTTATCTTAAAATTAGCTGAAAATATGGGCTGTATTGCTTTCCATTGATCGTACCTTAAATTATCTATTAAAATAAAAAACAATGGAGTTTCTTTTTCTAAATGAGGTAACACTTTAAACTGCATTAATTGGTGACTCATTATTGGAGATTCGGCAGATACAGGATTTATCCATGATTCATAGTTTTTAGCAATGAATTTTGCAAATGCAGTATTGGCTTCTTTTTTTTGATCATAAAAAATTTCGCGCATTTCGGGGCTGTCACTTTTCTCCATTTCAAGTTCCCAATATACCAACTTCTTATAGAGTTCTATCCACTCCTGATAATCAGGATTTCCAGAAAATGCCATAAACAATTCACTAAACTGTTGTTGATAGGTAACAGTAGTTTTTTCAGCAACTAATCTTTTGTTATCAATGATTTTTTTTAAACTTAACAATACTTGATTTGGATTTACTGGCTTTATAAGATAATCGCTAATTTGACTACCAATAGCTTCATCCATTAAGTTTTCTGTTTCATTTTTGGTAATCAACACAATTGGAAGATGTTGGTGTATGGCTTTCATTCGCGTAAGTGTTTCAAGCCCTGTTATACCTGGCATACTTTCATCTATCAATACAACATCTACATCTGCATCTTTAATATACTCAATTGCATCAAAGCCATTGGTTAAAGTATGAACAGCATACCCTTTACTTTCTAAAAATAATTTCTGTGATTGAAGGCTTTCAATTTCATCGTCAACCCAAAGTATATTTGCTATTGCCATTTAATAAAGCTATTTATAATTTTGATTGAATCACTAAATTGTACCTTCACCCTTTGCTTTTATGGTTTATATAACAATTTATCTGTAGCATGACAAATATCAAAAGAAAAATAATTAATGATCCGGTTTATGGTTTTATTGTAATTAATCATCCATTAATCTTCTCCATTATAGAGCATCCTTATTACCAAAGATTGCGAAGAATTCAGCAAATGGCAATGGCCCAACTTATTTACCCTGGCGCTGTTCATACCCGCTTACATCATTCATTAGGCGCCTACCACCTAATGTGCAATGCAGTTACCGAATTAAGAGGAAAGGGTGTACTAATTTCTGAAGAAGAAGAAATTGCAGTTAAAGCAGCCATTTTATTGCACGATATTGGGCATGGCCCTTTTTCCCATGCCTTAGAAAAGGTGCTTATTCTGGGCATTAGTCACGAACAATTATCATTGCAAATAATGCAAGTGATGAATACTGAATTCGATGGAAATCTAAGTTTAGCAATTCAACTTTTTACCAATAATTACCATAAGCCTTTTTTGCATCAACTAATTAGTGGTCAATTGGATGTTGACAGAATGGATTATTTAAGCAGAGATAGTTTTTTTTCAGGTGTAAGCGAAGGAGTTATAGGTTACGACAGGATTTTAAAAATGTTGGCTGTAAAAGATGATCAATTAGTAGTTGAAGAAAAAGGGATTTATAGTGTAGAGAAATTTTTAGTAGCTAGGCGACAAATGTATTGGCAAGTTTATTTACATAAAACAGTTTTATCTGCAGAAAAGATGTTGGTGAAAATTGTGGAAAGAGTGAGAGAAATTTATTCTAAAGCAGATGAAGCAATAAAAACTCGATCAGCCCTAGATTATTTTTTAGGTGATTTTAATGGAATAATGGATGATGTTTCTCTTGATCAATTTTGCAAACTAGACGACTACGATATAATAAGTGCAATAAAAAGGTGGAGCACTCATCCAGATCCAATTCTGTCATTGCTTTGTAATAGGTTCTTAGAAAGAAAGTTGTATAAATCGAAGATACAGTCCGAGCCAATATCTGCTGTTTTATTACAGGAAAAAAAGCTACAAGCAATGCAACAATTTGGCGTATCGGAAACAGATGTACATTATTTTTGTTTTACAGGAATTGCCACTAATACTGCCTATCAAAACAAAGAGGAAAAAATTAATATCTTGTTCAAAGATGGCACTGTAAAAGACATTGCCGATGTAGATAATACGATGATACAGCAAAATTGGTCTACTCAAGTAAAAAAATTCTACATTTGTCTGTTAACATAAAAGCATATATGCAATTTACCGCTTCTCAAATAGCCCTGATGATACAGGGGAAACTAGAGGGTGATGCCACAACAGCAATATCTTCTTTTGGCAAAATTGAGGAGGCAGTTACAGGTCAGCTTTCATTTTTGGCGAATCCAAAATATGAGGAGTACTTATACAATACTAAGGCATCAATAATTATAATTAATAATTCACAAGAACTTAAATTCAGCGTTAATGCAGTGCTCATTAGAGTTCCAGATGCCTATAGTGCATTTGCTACTTTAATGACGAAGTATCAGGAATTAGCTCCTCAAGAAATAAATGGTATTGAACAGCCTAGTTATATATCTTCTTCTGCAAAACTTGGACAGCATGTATATTTTGGTGCATTTGCTTATGCAGGAAAAAATGTACAAATAGGTAATGGTTCAAAAATATATCCAGGAGTTTTTTTGGGCAACAACGTAATTATTGGTGAGGATACTATAATATATGCTGGAGCAAAAATTTATAACGACTGTGTAATTGGTAATAATGTAATTATTCACGGAGGAACAGTGGTGGGTAGTGATGGTTTTGGGTTTGCCCCTCAACCTGATGGTAGTTACAAAAAAATACCTCAATTGGGTAATGTAATTGTTGAAGATTTTGTAGAAATAGGTGCCAATTCAACAATAGATAGGGCCACAATGGGCTCAACAATAATAAAAAAGGGGGTAAAAGTGGATAATCTTGTTCAAATTGCCCATAATGTGGAAATAGGAAACAATACCGTTATTGCTGCCCAAACTGGAATAAGTGGAAGTAGTAAAGTGGGTAAAAACGTTCAAATTGGTGGTCAAGCTGGAGTTGCTGGACACATTACCATTGCGGATGGAAGTAAAATAAATGGGAAAAGCGGAGTAACTAAAAGCATAAAAGAGCCAAATAAATCTTTTAATGGCAATCCAGCATATGATTTTTCAGCCTCAAGAAGAGTAGAAGCCCATTCTAGAAACCTCCCAGAACTCGAAAAAAGAGTTAAAGAATTAGAAAAACTAGTTCAGCAATTACTTTCAACG
>JAYTXG010000478.1:0-1723 GCA_043743375.1 Sphingobacteriia bacterium | reverse complement strand
CCATCTCTGCCTATTACTACTTTTTTATTGTGGTGTTTTTGCTGCTTTAGCCATGTTGCATAAGCTGAGGTAAATCGTACAACGTCAATCGGACTCAATGAATCTGCTGGTTTACCGCCAATTGTTCCTCTAATGCCTGAAATGCTTTTAATTAATGCCATGTATTACTACTATTAAAAATTATGTGCAAATATAATTCAATTTGTTTGTACGTCCTACCAACGTATTTTTGCATCCGAAAAGGTAATTATGGCAGATAAAGCTTGGTACAAAGAGTGGTTCAATTCTCCTTATTATCACCTCTTGTACCAACATAGAGACGATGAAGAAGCAAATCAGTTCATAAAAACACTTATTAATTACATTAAGCCAGATAAAGGTAGTTTAATGTTAGATGTGGCTTGCGGAAAAGGAAGACACAGTATTGCTTTGAGTGATATGGGGTTTGATGTAACGGGTATTGATTTATCAGGGGCATCAATTACAGAGGCTAAATTGCAAGAATCTGACCATCTTCATTTTTTTCAACATGATATGCGGTTGCCTTTTTGGATTAATTATTATCAATACGCATTTAATTTTTTTACCAGCTTTGGGTATTTTAAAACTCGAAGAGAGCATGATAATACTATTCGTACTATTGCACAAAGTTTACAAAAAAATGGACTTGTAGTGATAGATTACCTCAATGTGCATTATGCCGAACAGCACGAAGAAAAAATATTTACTACCACCATTGAGGGAGTAACATTTCATATTACTAAATGGCAAGATGAACTTCATTTTTTTAAACAGATACAAATTACAGATGAAGAAAATAAAACGCCTAAACATTTGCACACAGAACGTGTAGCAAAATTTTCATTGGGAGATTTTAATGATATGCTCTCTTATCAGGGTATGCAAATTGAAGAAGTGTTTGGCAACTATCAATTAGCAGAATACAACCTAAACAGTTCACCAAGATTAATTATTTTAGCTCGAAAAAAGTAAGCAGTTATAAACTATAACCTAAATATTTAATTAGTTCTTCTGGTAATTTGGGTAATTTTTTTCTTTCGATTAAGTAGGTAGATAAACCAGAAAGATCTCTATAAACATAATGCTTATTTAAAGCACCTTCTAAGTATCCAGCACCTGAAGTATTGCCTGTACCAACTCTCATGCCAATCATTCTTCTTACCATTATCAAATGCTTATGGCGCCAATTGCTCATTAAGTGATCTATTTCAATCAATGAATCTAATAATTGATATGATGTTTGAAATACAGGGAAATCTCTATAAAGCATAATAAATAAGGCCGAACGCATGGCAGCAGTACTAAAACTACCCCTCAAAATTGCTAGTTGCTCAGGAGTTGAATCTTTAGGAATGATATCAAAAAAAACATAATCAAAATCGATCAATTTCGGAAGCTCTCTTTCTGTTAATCCATTTTCATAAATACTTCTATATGATGCCCAAAAAGGATGATTCACTAAAGTTATTTCATTTTTATTATCCCAATATTTTGTATCAAAAAATGGCATACGTTCAAGCCAGTCATTCACTAATTGCAATAAATTTTTTTCATTTTCTGTTTCAGAAATTCCTTCAAAATCTGTTGGATTAAATCCACCTTCATTGGTTTTTTTATAATAATCTTTTTGATGTCTTTGGTTGATAGATAATCCTAGCTTGGCTTCTATTAATCGAAATTGCTTGCTTTGAAAACCAGAAGA
>JAYTXG010000477.1:0-5392 GCA_043743375.1 Sphingobacteriia bacterium | reverse complement strand
CTACAATTTTACTTTAATAATTTAGTAAGAGTACCGTCTGGTAAATCAGAAGCTACCGAATTTGGATCGGCCGTTCATGAAGCATTGCAAAAGTTATTTCAGCAAATGCAAGAAAATGAGCAGTTTCCACCAAAGGAACAGTTTATTTATTATTTTGAAAAATACATGCAACGCCATCGCGAAAACTTTACCAAGGCCCAATACAATAGAAGAATGGAGTATGGAGGTGTAGTATTAAGTAATTACTATGATACTTATATTAAAGAATGGAATAAAATTGTAGTTGTTGAAAGAACCATTAAAAACGTAGTTGTAAATGGTGTTCCATTAAAAGGCAAACTAGATAAAATTGAATTTAATGGTAAAGCTTCTAATGTAGTAGATTATAAAACAGGAGATATTGAAAGGGCTAGAGAAAAATTATTTCCTCCAAATGATAAATATCCAAACGGAGGAGATTATTGGCGACAAGCAGTGTTTTATAAAATACTAGTTGATAATTATGACCAAAAAAACTGGCAAGTAGTCAGTAGCGAGTTCGATTTTATTGAGCCTGATAAGAAAAAGGAATACCAAAAAGTAAAATTAACCATTACACCAGAAGATACAACTGCAGTAACACATCAAATAAGTACTGTTTGGGAAAAGATTCAACAAAGAGATTTTTATACTGGCTGCGGAAAGCCCGATTGCCATTGGTGTGGATTTGTTAAAACCAATAATTTAGCCATTGCTTTGCATGAATTAGAGGAAGAAAATGAAATTGACTAATTGAAAGGATTTATGTTTGCATATTCAACTTATACAATGAACATACTTTTTAAAATCATATTAGCTTTCGTTTTTATCTGGTCTCTTGCGTTAACTGTAAGCTCCTGCGCAAACATCATTCCTCCGGGTGGCGGTCCAAAAGATAGTTTGCCTCCAAGGTTAATTGGTGCTTTACCTAAAGACTCTGCAGTTAATGTTTTTCCCAACATTATTAATTTAACTTTTGATGAATATGTAACTCTGCAAAGTGTAAATGAAAACTTAATTATTTCTCCTACGCTAAAAAGTTTGCCGTTAGTAGATAATAAATTAAGGGTAGTAACAATAAAAATTAAAGATTCCTTAGAAGCTAACACTACTTATTCACTCAACTTTGGAGACGCAATAAAAGATGTGAATGAAGGGAATATTTTAAAAGGATTTACTTATGTGTTTTCTACTGGAAAAGTAATTGACAATTACACTTATAGTGGTAAAGTATTTCTGGCCGAAAAAGGTAAGGTTGACACTACATTAATTGTGATACTTCATAAAATATTAGCCGATTCTGCCATTGTAAAAGAAAGGCCACGATACTACACAAGAATTAATGGAAAAGGAGATTTTACTTTTAAAAATTTATCTTCTGGAACTTTTAGGGTATATGTTTTACCCAATGATTATTCTAAAAAATATGATGATAGTACTAAGCTGTTCGCATTTAGAAGCGAGCCAATCGTAACTGGAATCAATACTTCTTATGATACATTGTATGCTTATGAAGAATTTAAACAAAAAGTGAAAATAGCTAGCGCTGTTACATCAACTGATAAAAATACAAAAGAAGATAAAAGGCTTAAATACACCAGCGATTTAGAAGGTGGGCAGCAAGATCTACTCAATAATTTAACCCTCACATTCAACAGAAAAATTAAACTATCTGATAGTTCTAAAATAGTATTTAGTGATAGCAGTTTTACTCCAATTAAAGAATATAAATTGAGTGTAGATACTGGTAAAACAAAGCTTTCATTGAGTTATAAATGGAAGGAACTAAATTATTTTAGATTGGTAATTCCAAAAGAATCAGTAATAGATACAGCAGGCATTACGTTACCGAAAAATGATACTTTAAAATTTATAACCAAAAGAGAAGCTGATTATGGTAGTATTAAATTACGATTCACCAATTTAAATCTTTCAATGAATCCAGTTTTACAGATTGTTCAATCCGATAATATTATAGAATCTATTCCTTTAACCAGCTATGAATTGGTAAGAAAATTATACAAGCCTGGTACTTATGATTTAAGGGTTTTATACGATACCAATAAAAATGGTATTTGGGATGCTGGAAGTTTCGGAAAAATTAAAAAGCAACCAGAAATTGTACGCTTAATTCCAAAAGTATTTATGGTTAAAGGCAATTGGGATAATGAAGTAACTATTGTGTTGTAATGATGATGCAGTCTAAAAAATTTACTAAAGTGTAAAAACTTTTACTATTACATAAAGAAGCTGCCAAATTTCTGGCAGCTTCTTTATTATGTCTATTCTATAACTATTACTTGTTTAGATTCTCTTTCTTTACCCATAGTTAGTTCTAATGCGTAAGTTCCTTTTTTAATACCACTAAGATTTAATTCATAATTTTTTTGGATACTGTTAAAAGCCCACTGACGAACTGATTGATAAGTATCAACTTTTATAAGTTTGAATGAAATATTTTCATTTGATTTTTTACTTTTTTCGAAGAAAGATTTTTCTAAAGTAACATTTAGCTTTTCTTTTACAGGATTTGGTGCTATTGCCATACGATAGCTACAAGGTGGGCAAAATAATTGTGTTAACTCAGGGCTAAGTCCACATGCATTACCTATTTGTAAACCAATAGTCATACAAGATGGCGGGAATTCATAGGTATAATAGGTAGAACCACTGCCTGCTGCAATACCATCTCGAGTCCATAAGAATTGATTAACAGAAGGATCTTGAGAAATTGCTTGTATTCCAAGTTCCCAATCACTACCTCCTAAACAGGAATTCAATATAGTAGTCATCCCTGCGTATAAAGGTGCGCCAACGATAAAATCGATTTTAGTTGTTACAGGTATGTACTACAAGGTGATGAAATTTGCACTTCAACCCATGCTGCACCATTTGAGCTACCATTTCTGTCAATAGTAATTTGATTTGTATTTGTAGCACTCACAACTGTTAAGTTATTGCTGTATGCCCATGTATAAGTTGCATTAGAGATATTCTTAACAGCATATGTTCTCGTTCCAGTACATAAATTAGTTATATCTCCATTGATTTTTGTTGAAGCGTAAAAATTTACACTATTTGTTGGATCGCTGTATGGCACTCCGGTTCTTGTGTGTCTAACAACTGATAACGGACCCCATTTTGATTCGAATAAACCAGGATTAGTGAGGGATGCAACTGCTGAATGATCACCACAATAGTAATGCACTTTATCTGCATCAGCTTCATTACATACTTGTATAAAACAACCATCTATCCAGTATTTATCAATATTATGTGTTTGATCCAAACAATTGCCAATTGCTGTTCCTATAGAATTATTAATCCAAACTTTATTAACATTTCCTTCTTTCAAATGCCACGCATAACTGTGACAATTGTACTGTCTGGAAGCATCACCAATAATTGTTATTCCTAAATATCCAAAATCACTTTGAGTTTGTGCATTTGCGGTTTGTATTTGTTGTTGAGAAAACTCTGGCCGAAAAAAAGCATCAATAGTTCCATTTTTACATGTATAGACAGTAGTGTTTTGTGACTGGGTTTGATTTAATGCTGTAATTAAAAAGAATAATGCGAGTACATATTTAGTCATAAAAAATAGGTTTTAATTATTCGAAAAATTAGTTGCATAATTTATAATTGCTTTAAGATTAATATTTGTTGTAAATATCCCTGAATTAGAGAAATAATTTAAATTATTATCTGCCAATAATTCATTCACATAAGGTTGATAATTTGCTGATTTTAAAATATTGCTTAATATCAACACACTTGTTGTTTTAGTTGAACCAAAAGTATTTGGATATTTAAGTTGGATACTATATTTACTAAGTATAATTTTTACAAAATTCTTTTTATTTGGTAAATCTAATTTGTTGATCAATGAATCTTGTGAACAGATCATATCAAAATAATGCCAGTTATTTGCAAATCCTCCTTTATCTATATCTGATAAAATATTCTCTACGCAGCATGGATTCTTCTGATTATAGTATTCCATAATTTTTATTCCAGCATCACTTCTTTTATTCAGTTCCCAACTAACATTTAAACGACTTAATACCTCGTTCCTACCTAAAAATAAATTATCTCTAAGCAACATATTCAAAAGTGTAGGGTTTGTTTCTAAAGTTTGTATTAACCCTTGAGTACTCATTGATTGTAGAATATTTTCAGGAACTTGACAAATTTTATAAATTGAATCTAAACCACCTGCTAATCCAGCAGCATTCCATTCAACAGAGCCCCCCTTAATTGGATAAATATATTTATCGGACACATCTGTTTTAGAAATGCAACTACAATCTAAAATATCACTTTTTCTACAACTACTTAAAAATACAGTTAAGAATAAAAATAATAAATATGTGGTTTTAATCATTTATTTTAAGTTTTCTTGCTTCTGAAATTAGATTAATTAATACTTCACTATTACTTATTAATCCCGATTGTAAAAACTCCTTTACCTCATTTGTAATTACTCTTTTCTTTGTTGATTGGTCAGCCAATTTATAGAAAAGCTTTCCAATAATTCTCCCAGTAGATTCTATATTAGAAAACCCATATATTTTGTCAGTTTCCAATTCTTTATATTTATCTAATGATACTTTTAGCATTACTTTTTGTTGTTGAAAATTCATCATATTAATTATAGCCTCTTGTGCTATTATAACTTCAATCATGTTTAGTTTAAAAGTATAAGACCCTTTATCTATATCATTTTTAAATTCAGAATGACCGCGTATATTAAAATCTTTATAAGTTTCAATTATTACAGTAGCTGCATCTGGTCTTTTTAGAAATTCTGAAATACCATTAAACTTTAGTTCCCATTTTTCAAACCCTATTTGGGGAGTATTATAAAGAAGTAGTATAGTTTTAACAGGATAATCTATGCAAGTTTTTAATAAAACAGGCGTTGATAAACTTAACAAAATGTCTTCAGGAATTTGACAAGCTTTATACATTTCATCAACTGACTTAAAATTATTCCATTCAGTTGAACCAGTTTTAATTGGAAAATCGTATTGAGCAATGTTTTTTTGGGCGTAAAGCGAATAAGAATCAATAAAAAATATAATCACTAAAATGAATAGAATTTTGCTAAAAGAATCAAGAAGAAAATATTTTCTTAAATTTAATTGGCTCATAAATAGTGGATTTAACTGAATAATACTCGAATTTAACTATTCCTATCCAACAAAAACTCATCACTAAAAAAAATACGGTGAAATCACTGTGATTCATCAAGACTCTTGGAGGTGGCAAGCAAGTTCGTTGGAAAAGAAATAATTTAAAAAGTATAAGTTTAGCAATTCAAATCAGTTGCTTTAATTCTTTTAATCTGACCATTCTCAGATAAAGCAAAATT
>JAYTXG010000476.1:0-19289 GCA_043743375.1 Sphingobacteriia bacterium | reverse complement strand
CAATCTATCTGGAATCTCCAAAACAAGTTTACAGGTGAAGTAGATGTTGACCTTACAAAATTAGGCCAAAGAGAAGCCATGCTAGCAGGTGTTCTTTTAGAGGATTACATTATTGATATAGCGTTCACTTCAGTGTTGAAAAGAGCTGTACACACATTGGCTATTATTTTAAATGAAATGGGGAAAAATATTCCTGTAGTTCAGTCTGCTGCTTTAAATGAAAGAAATTATGGCAACCTACAAGGCCTTAATAAAACAGATATGGAACTTAAATATGGTGCAGAAAAAGTACTTTTATGGAGAAGAAGCTATGATATAGCTCCCCCAAATGGAGAAAGTCTAAAAGACACGTACAATAGAGTAATACCTTATTATAAGACGGCCATTGAGCCTGAGCTAAAAGCAGAAAAAAATATCCTAATTGTAGCTCATGGCAATAGTTTGAGAGCTTTAATGATGTACTTAGATGGGTTTAGTGAAACAGAAATTGTAGATATCAATATCACAACTGGTATACCGAAAGTATATGAATTTTCGCCTGAATTAAAATTAGAAACCTCAAATTATCTTGATGATTAAATTACCTCTTAAAGAAATGAAAAAAATCAACAATATATCAACAAAAGCTCCTGATGATTTTACCAAAGCATCTGCTAATAAGGAATTGAATCAACTACATAAAAAATTATACTCTCTACAAAATCTTTTTTATGCAGAAGGGAAATATTCGTTACTAATAATTTTACAAGGGATGGATACTTCTGGTAAGGATGGAACGATCAGGCATGTTTTTTCTTGTGTAAATCCACAGGGCTGTAATGTGAAATCTTTTAAGTCGCCAAGTGCTATCGAACAACTACACGAATTTCTCTGGCGTATTTACGCAAATTTGCCGGAACGAAGGATGATACAAATATTTAATCGTTCACATTATGAAGATGTACTATTTCCTGTTGTTCATAAGCTTATTGACAAAAAAGAAATACAGGAACGCTATGATATAATTAATACACTGGAAGAACATTTACAGGACAACAACACGATTATTCTAAAATTTTATCTGCATCTTTCACAAAAAGAACAAAAAAGTAGGCTTAAAAAAAGAATAACTGTTCCTGAAAAAAGATGGAAATACAATCCAGAAGACAAAAAGGAATCTGAAAAATGGGAACAGTATATGCAAGCATACCAAAGTGTATTTGAAAAATGCAGCAAGGCATGCCCATGGGTTATTGTTCCTGCAGATGATAAATGGTACCGAACTTATCTTGTAGCAAAAACAATAGTAAAAACACTAGAAAATTTAAAAATGAAATATCCAGTAGTAAATGTGAATGATGTAACTAATTTATAAAGTTATAAAATAATTTAGTTCAGCAATAGACTGAAATTTAGTTTATTGTAATTTTGTTACTAACTAAATGTATAAGATGAAAAAAATAACACTTATAGTTACGATAAGTTTTCTCATTGCAATTTTAATAACTAGTTGCAACGACACTTTAAAAAAAGACATATATGATGCAAATAACAATCTAAAAGAAGCCAATCAGGATTTGAAAGAAGCGCTAATCACTATCAACGATACAATAAAAAAAAATGCAATAGCCAACTGGAAATCCTTCAGAAGCGAATCTGAGTATGCCATTGCGCTTTTAGACAAAAATGTTGCAACGCTTGAAGCTAAATTGGCAAAAGCGAATGATGTAGCAAAAGAAAAATTAAAAACTGATTTAGAAAAAATAAATAAAAAATTAGCACCAATTAAAGTAAGATTGCAAAAAAAGAATACTGAATTTGAAAATAATATTAATAAATTTGATAAAAAAGTAGCATCAAATAACCAATCATTTCAGAATGAGTTTAACAAGGATATCAATAAACTTTCAAGTGCATTAAAAGACCTTTCCAGAGATAATATAAAATAGAAAAATATTTATTAAAAAAACTTTAAATAATGACGATGAAAATATTAATTGTATTAACTTCTCACAGTGAGTTAGGAAAAACTGGACAAAAAACTGGTTTTTGGATCGAAGAATTCGCAGCACCTTACTATGCATTGGCAGACGCAGGTGCTATTATAACTATTGCTTCTCCAGCTGGAGGGCAGCCACCTGTTGATCCAAAGAGTGAAGCTGCAGACGCCCAAACACCCGCAACCAAACGCTTTTATAAGGACAATGAAGTGATTGACAAAGTAGCATATTCGTTAAAATTAAGCAACATTGATCCCCAAGACTATGATGCTGTTTTTTATCCTGGCGGGCATGGACCATTATGGGATTTAGCAAATGACAAATTCTCAATAAAATTAATTGAGGATTTTTATAATACACAAAAACCAGTTGCATTTGTTTGCCATGCACCTGCTGCATTAATTAATGTAAAAGCAGAAAATGGCCATCCACTTGTGAAAGGAAAAAAAGTTACAGGCTTTTCTGATACGGAAGAAGAAGCAGTAGGGTTAACTAAAGTAGTTCCATTTTTATTAGAAGAAGCATTAAAAAAACTGGGTGCAAATTACAGCAAAGGAGCAGATTGGGCATCATTCACGCAACAGGATGGATTATTAATTACAGGTCAAAATCCTGCCTCCTCAGAAGCTGTTGCAAAATTGCTTTTAAAAACACTAATTGGAGAAAAAGAAATTCATCATTCAAATTTGTGAAAAATGAAAACTATCTTCTCCATTCCATTATTTTTTTTTATTGTGTTTTCCTGCAATACTAATAAAATGAACAAAGAATCTTATCGCGGATCTGTAACAACAGCTGGTTATAAAGATGATAGTTTGCCCATCCCATATGCTACGAGTTCAGCAAAAAACTTCAGTGAAGTAATTGGATGGAAAGAAGGTGAAAAGCCTTTGGCGCCAAATGGCTTTTCTGTAAACAAATTTGCTGATGGATTGGAACATCCACGATGGATTTATGTGGCCGACAATGGCGATATTTTTGTAGCAGAATCAAATACCATATTAAAAGGTATATTAAAATTAGGCGCTAAACTTTCCCGTAAAATAAAAACACAGCATATTGGCGAAAGCGCCAACAGAATTATACTCTATAGAGATGCAGATAAAAATGGAATTCCAGAAAAGAGTTATGTGTTTGCTGAAAATTTAAATCAGCCTTTTGGAATGTTGATTATTGAAAATCATTTCTATGTTGGTAATACAGATGCACTGATGAAGTATGATTATAAGCTTGGAGATACATTACTGCAACAAGCAACAGCAAAAAAAATTGTTAATCTACCTGCTGGTGAAAATAACAGGCATTGGGCAAGAAATATTATCACAAATTCAGCTAAAAATAAAATTTATATCGGTGTTGGGTCAGGAACCAACGTGGCAGAGAAAGGGCTTGATAATGAAATAAGAAGGGCTGATATCCTTGAAGTAAATCTTGATGGATCAGGAGAAAAGATATATGCCCATGGGCTGAGAAACCCTGTAGGCATGGATTGGGCTCCAGCAACCCAAACATTGTGGGTTGCTGTAAATGAAAGAGATGAGCTTGGTGATGAACTGGTGCCTGATTATTTTACCAGCATAAAAGAAGGTGGATTTTATGGCTGGCCTTTTTTTTATTACGGCCAGCATAAAGACCCAAGGCTAGCAGACCAACATAGCCCTGAACCTATAGACAAAGTAATTGTGCCTGATGTACCTTTAGGATCACATACAGCTTCACTTGGGCTATTATTTTATAAACAACATTCCTTTCCTGCCAAATATCAAAGTGGAGCATTTATTACACAACACGGTTCATGGAACAGATCAGTATTATCAGGATATAAAGTAATTTATATTCCGTTTAAAAACGGCAAACCTTCAGGACCTCCAGAAGATTTTTTAACAGGTTTCATAGCTGACTTATCTAGAAATAAAGTACATGGGAGACCTGTGGGCATTGAGGTGCTGGCTGATGGATCAATGTTGATATCGGATGATGTAAGCAATACTATCTGGCGTATTTCTGCGAAAAATCAAATAAAATAAATTAAAAACCAAAAATGGCAAATTATTAAAATCGATAAAAGATTTGCTTTATGAAAATGAGGTCAGTGATTGATCTTATCACAAAATGTAATAAGCGGCTTTAACTCACATTAGAATAGTCACTAATTACTTACAAGTTTCGATTGTGTTAATGATGCCAAATAAATTTATACGCATCAAAAAAGTGTCAAGAAAATTAAAAAGTGATAGCTATTTTAAAATCCGAACGTATTTTTATCAAAAAATCGAATGGATAAACGCAAAAAGTTTTCAGCAAGAATTAAAAAGTTTATGGGCATTTTGGGGCCAGGACTTGTAACAGGTGCAAGTGATGATGACCCATCTGGCATTGCAACTTACTCACAAGCAGGTGCGCAATTTGGACTAACGACTTTATGGTTGGCAATGTTTACATTTCCATTAATGGCAGCAATACAAGGAATGTGTGCAAGAATTGGTTTGGTAACTTCTCAAGGATTAACAGTTACTTTAAAAAATCATTACTCAAAACCATTGCTCTATACAATGTTGCTTTTCAGTTTTCCAGCAATAACGTTAAACATTGGTGCAGATATACAAGGAATGGGTGCAGTAGCTAACATGATTTTCCCCTCTATACCAGTTTCCGTTTTTTGTGTCACTTTTACAGCAATACTATTATTTATTATTATTAAATATCCCTACCAAAAAATTGCTAACATTTTAAAATGGCTTTGCCTTTCTTTAATGCTTTATGTAATTGTTCCTTTTATGGTAAAACAGGATTGGACATCAGTTGCAAAAAATACTTTTATACCAACTATTAAATTTAATAAGGCATTTTTTTCTATAATAGTTGCCATATTAGGTACAACGATTTCTCCTTATTTATTTTTTTGGCAAACAACTATGGAAGCAGAAGATATTGCTCACAGCAAAAAAACGGTTATTATAAATAAACGTATTCTTAATGATATGAAAACAGATGTTAACATCGGCATGTTCTTATCAAACTTGGTAATGTTTTTTATTATTCTTACTACAGGTAGTGTTTTGTACAACGCAGGTATTAGACAGATTGATACAGTAGACCAAGCTGCAAAAGCATTAGAACCACTAACAGGAAAATTAACTTATTTGATTTTTGCAATTGGCGTTTTAGGTACAGGACTTTTAGCCATACCTGTATTAGCAGGTTCACAATCTTACATGCTTGCAGAAACTTTTGGTTGGGAGGCAGGACTTGACAAAAAATTTCCGCAAGCAAAAGCATTTTATATTTCAATTATTGTATCATTACTTGTAGGTTTATCGCTTAATTTTTTAGAAGTGAGCCCAATAAAGGCTTTACTCTTTACAGCTATAGCTTACGGCCTTACTGCTCCTGTATTAATTGCTATCATTCTTCATATTGGCAACAACAAAGAAATTATGAAGGGAAACACCAACTCGAAAACTTCTAATGTACTTGGTTTTATAACATTAGCTATAATGACGGTTGCAGCTATTGCTTTAATTTATTTTTTAGTTTCAACATAATTTCAAAAAATTAAAAATAGGCAAAGAAAATATATATAGCTAAAAATGGTAATGATAGGAAGTTTGTCAAATCGCCCAAGACTAGCAATTACAGCTCATTGATGAAGGTCGAAACATCGGAAAATAAAATTAAATGGTTTATCCTTATATATCAACTACCACGATTGAATTTTTCTTTTAAAATGATAAAACTGAAAAAGAATATTATCATAAAATAAGGCGATTATTAAAAAAATAGATGCAAGTAAAAGCGTTTTTAATTCATAACTTCTAAATATAAATCCCCCAACAATACATCCAAAAAAGAAACAACTTATAATTGCAAGTTTTAGCCAAATATTTTTTGATAGTTGTTGAGCTTCAATTGTTTTACGGTAAAAAAATAATTGCGATAATTCAATTCCTAAATCTGTAAAAAGTCCAGTTAAATGGGTTGTCCTAACAACCGACTGAGAAGCTTTTGTAACTAAAGAATTTTGTAGGCCCATTGCGAATAATAAAGCACAGGCTATTATTTGACCGTTTATATTTGATAAGACTGATCTACTCCCAAAAATACCAACAACACTTATAATTATTATTTCTATTCCCATGGGAACGGTATAAGAAATTGATGGCTTTATTCTTGAAATTATTTCAATTAAAAGATTTGATACAAATGCACCAACTAAAAATGACAAAATAAAAAATAAATAAATAAACGAAATTTGATAATTTTTATTAGATAACTCTTCTGAAAAATAAGCGAAATGTCCAGTAACATTAGTTGTAAGTGTTTTTACCGATAACACACCTGTAATATTTACGATGCCTGCTACAAAGGAAAGTATAGAAGCTAATCTGAGATTATGAATATAGTTACGGCTTTTACCTTTATGCTTAAACATATCGGTTTTACTGTTTTCACAAATTTACAAAATGAAGGCGAATAAGCTAAATAAAAAACTATACTAATTAAATGAAGTTTATTTAAAAAATATGTGAATGATACAAGTTCAAAAAAATATTATGCAACAACTCAAACAAGAGGTAGTTGTATTTTTATGATAAAATAATTGAATTACAATTAAATCATTAAATAAGTACAAAAATAGTAATAGCAATTAGATTTTCTGCTTTTTTAATTATTGGAGTTTTTTACAAAAAGTTCAAAAACAGCTTATATTTTGGAAGCGGTAAAATGTGCTTTTGGGAAATTGTAGAACCCATATATGTTAGTCAGTTATATTTCAGTTCTTTAGCTTATATTCAAAAATCACAAATGCGAAAATTTTGAAAGTTAATTTTGTTACCGATATAATTTAAACTACTACTTTTAAAGCCGAAGTAAAAGTTGAAGGAAATGAAATAGTATTTGAAAAAAGATTCACATAAAAAATATTAAGTCTAAAAAAATTATGAAAGAGTATAAATTATTAAGCACAACACATTTGGGTTCAATCAAATTAATAAATCATATTGTGATGGCACCCATGACAAGATGTAGGGCAATCGGAAATATTCCCAACAATATAATGGCAGCCTATTATGAGCAGCGATCTACAACCGGCTTAATCATAACCGAAGGCACTTCGCCATCTCCCAATGGATTAGGCTATGCAAGAATACCTGGATTATTCAGTAGGCAACAAACAGAAGGCTGGAAAAACGTAACCAATGCAACACAAGCAAATGGTGGAAAAATATTTGTACAGTTAATGCATACTGGCAGAATAAGTCACCCGCTTAATATGCCAGAAGGATCTGTTATAATTGCTCCTTCAGCAATAAAAGCAGCGGGACAAATGTGGACAGATATTAAACAACTACAAGATTTTATAATACCAAAAGAAATGTCAGCAGAAGATATAGTACAAACAAAAAATGAATTTATTACAGCCGCTAAAAATGCCATTTCTGCAAGATTTGATGGTGTAGAATTACATGGAGCTAATGGATATTTATTAGAAGAATTTTTATCTCCCTTGAGCAATATTCGCAGAGATAATTATGGAGGAAACATTGAAAACCGCTGCAGATTTGTTATTGAAGTGGTTGAAGCTGTTGCCATAGCTATAGGAAAAGAAAATACTGGCATACGTTTATCGCCTTATGGGGTAGCAAGCGATATGCAGCAATATCCTGAAATTGATGCTACATATGATTACCTATCCAAACAATTGAATAACCTTGGTATAGCCTATATCCATTTAGTTGACCATAGTGCTATGGGTGCGCCACAAGTACCAGTTGAAATAAAAAAATTGATTCGTAAAAATTTCACTAACAGTATTATTCTTTGTGGAGGCTACAATAAAGAAAGCGCAGAAGCAGATATCAGCAGCGGACTTGCAAACCTTATTGCATTTGGTCGTCCGTTTATAAATAATCCTGATTTAGTTGAAAGATTATCCAATAACTGGCCTTTATCAAAAGAACTTCATATGGGCTCATTTTATAGCGCTGATGGTAAGGGATATACAGATTATCCCATTTATAATAATAAGCAGTAGCCTTATGTCAATAGTTTTGCAAACAGCATGGCTTTTTTTATTGGCAATACCAATTGCTTGTGTAGCATGGACGGTAACGAATGAAGAAGTATTTCGAGAGCCAAGAGAATATTGCGTTAACCGATACAAAAACGGTAAAACAATATTAGAAAGAAAATTCTTTTACCTATTTACATGTGAGTATTGCTTTAGCCATTATGTAACAGTATTATTTCTCTTTTTAACCAATTATAAATTGTTAATGAATGACTGGAGAGGATATATTATTGCAGGTTTTGCTCTGGTGTGGATAGCAAATGCGTATATTAGTATGTTCAGTTTCTTACGCCAAGATATTAAAAAAGAGAAAACGGAGATTGAATGTATGAAGAAGAAAAAATGAAATCGTTAATAAAAGATATAATTAAACCACTTATAAAACCACGACAAGAATTGGCTAGCAAAGCCGATTATGGCCATGCCCTTATAATAGCTGGAAATATTAAAAAAATGGGTGCTGCAGTGATAGCTGCCAAGGCTTGCTTAAGATCAGGTTGTGGCTTACTTACTATTAACATACCCAAATCGGAGCGTTTTATTTTACAAACAACAATTCCGGAATCAATGATAATGTTTAGGAATAATATTGAAAACAATTTACATAAATTTTCGGCAATTGGTATTGGTCCGGGTATAGGCGTAACAAAAGAATCAGAACAAATTCTATTAAACTTTTTAAAAAAATTAAAGCAACCAATGATTTTGGATGCAGATGCATTAAATATAATTGCAGCGAATAAAAGTTTGTTAAATAAAATTCGTCCGAAAACAATACTAACACCACATTTAAAAGAATTCGATCGGCTTTTTGGTGATCATAATAATAAAAAAGAAAGAATTAATACTGCAGTTGCTTTTGCAAAAAAATACAATATAATAATAGTATTAAAGGGTCATAAAACACTTATTACTGATGGTAGTTTAACTTTTTTAAATACGACTGGAAATGTGGGTCTTGCAAAAGGAGGTAGTGGCGATGCACTCACAGGAATTATCACTTCATTATTAGCACAAGGTTACCCCGCTCTTGAGGCTGCTAAAATAGGTGTTTACATACATGGATTTGCAGCAGATATTGCATTAAAAAATCAAAGTGTGGAGAGTATGCTTATTACAGATGTAATTGAATGTTTGGGTGATGCATTTAAAGCCGTTATGAAATCAAATTATACAAAAAGTGATAAAAATTAAGCTAAATGGAATTTATTGATTATTATAAAATTTTAGAGATTGAAAAAACAGCTTCTGAGGCTGATATAAAAAAAGCATATAGGAAGCTAGCAAGAAAACTACACCCCGACCTAAACCCAAACGATAAAGAAGCTCATAAAAAATTCCAAACCATTAATGAAGCTAATGAGGTATTGAGCGACCCCGAAAAAAGAAAGAAGTACGACACATATGGTAAAGACTGGCAACATGCAGAACAGTTTGAACAACAAGCACAACAACGCCGCCAAAACTCTGGTGGCCAGCAATTTACAGACAATGATGATGGAGATTTTTCTAGTTTTTTTGAATCTATGTTTGGTGGTTCTGAACGCCGCAGGCAAACCCAATATCGTGGTCAGGATTATAATGCAGAGCTTACGCTTAGCCTCATTAATGCGATGGAAACTCATCAACAAACACTTAATGTGAACGGAAAAAATATCCGCATTACTATACCAGCAGGTATTGAAAACGGTCAGGTAATAAAATTAAAAGGTTACGGTTCCGCAGGCGCAAATAGTGGGCCTGCTGGCGATTTATACTTAACATTTATCATTAGCCCTAACCCTCATTTTAAGCGGCTGGGCAATGATTTATATACAAAGGCTACTATTGATTTATATACTGCTATACTTGGAGGAGAAACTACTATTGAAACGCTCAAAGGAAAAGTGAAATTAAAAGTAAATCCTGAAACACAATATGGTACAAAAATTCGGCTGAAGGGCAAAGGTTTTCCTATTTATAAAAAAGAAGGTGAAACTGGAGATCTTTATGTTACTTATGAAATACAGTTGCCTACAAACATTACTGAACAACAAAAAATATTATTTACTGATTTATCTAAACTGAAATAATTATGGAATCTGAAAACATGGTACCAGTAAGTGAGTTTTGTATGTATCATAAGATTGAGCTTTCTTTTATCTACTCTATGATTGAATCCGGACTGATAGACATTACAAACATTGAAGAAAAAATATTTGTTCCGATAAGCCAATTAAAACATCTAGAACAACTGATGCGCTTAAAACAAGAAATGGATATTAATTTAGAAGGCATTGAAACCATTACTTACTTATTACAACGTATAAAAGATATGCAACTTCATATTATAAAGCTTAATAATCGGTTGTCATTTTATGAAACTGTTTAAAAATTAAACTTAATTTTTTGTGATTAAGGTTTATTATATGTAAATAATACAAGTCTTTTATTTTATTGTATAACGGTTGTAATTACATTAAGATCGAACTTTATGTAATCAACATACTTACTTTAAAAAATATATACTACTCGAAGATGAAAACAAAACAAATAGGAGTTTGGATGGACCATGCAAGTGCACACCTGATAGTGCTTAAAAGTGATAAGATGGAGACAAAAATAATTGAGTCCGAGTTTACGAATGAAGAAAAGAAAGACACTTTAATTAAGGGTGAAAAAGCCATGCACCATAAAGAAAATCATGAACAGCTAGCGTATTATAAAACGATAGCTGCAGAAATAAAAAAGTACGAAGAAGTATTATTATTTGGACCTACCAGTGCTAAAGCTGAACTGGTAAACTTTTTAAAGTCAGACCACCATTTTGATAAAATTGATATTGAAACCAGACAAACAGATAAGATGACAGAAAATCAGCAACATGCATTTGTAAAAAAATATTTCCTTTCACATTTATCAAAGGTTTCAGAAATCTAAAACAAAAAAGGAATATTATGATATAGTTTTTAACGGTAGTTTATTTAACTTGTATTTCTACTATTTATTTAGGTCTTAAAATATTGAATAGAATGAGCCGAATTAAAACAGACACCAAAAATTATACTATATATGAAAAATAAAAAAGATGACATAGTAAATCTGCAACAAAATGAAGGGCATAAAAATAAAGATGGTTTTGATGGATATCCCTCATATCCCGCAAATGAAGATATATATAATAAATACGTGGAAGAAGAAAATATAAATCCAGAAGATGTATCAAAATTAAAAGGACCAAATCAAATTGATAAAAATTTACATGCAAACGAAAAGGATTTTGATCAAAATAAATCGGGAGACGATTTAGATGTTCCGGGTGGAGAGCTTGATGATGAGGAGGAATTTATAGGCAGTGAAGATGAAGAAAACAACTATTATAGTTTAGGGGGTGATAATCACAATAACTTGGATGAAAACGAAGGCTAAAAGACTAAAATCATGAAAAAAATATTAATTGCGCTAGATTATGAACCTACCGCACAAAAAGTAGCAGAAACTGGTTATTCACTTGGTGAAAATCTGAACACAGAAATTACCTTACTCCATGTTATAGGTGACCCTTCTTATTATGCATCTTCAGCTTATGATCCTATCATGGGATTTGGTGGCTATGTGAATGTAGATTTGTTGCATCCTGAAATTATCAATGAATTAAAAAAATCATCCTTAGATTTTTTAGAAAAATCTAAACATCACCTAGGTGATGAAACAATTAAAATATTAATAAGAGAAGGGAGTATAGCTGAATCAATTTTAGAAACTGCTGAAGAATTGAATTCTGATATTATTGTGATGGGGTCTCACAGCAAGAGATGGCTGGAGAATGTTTTATTGGGGAGCATTACAGAACACGTTTTACGTCATACAGTTAAGCCTCTTTTTATTATTCCTACGAAAAAGTAAAATTAGCTTTAGCCAAAATATTACATTTAGAACAGAGCTTAAAAGCATGAACAGCAAACCTTCACTTTTTTTAGATGATATTTTTACAGCCGGAGGAGTTGCTACACCAATTCTTTTAAGGTGGATACTACTATTTCGATAAAATCGTCAAAAGAGTTAATTGAAATAGGTGCAACAAATAGTAATTATACAGCAATCACTTCATTAGCGTACAATGCACTTACCACTGATGTAACAGAAGCCAACTTAAAAGTAGCAACAAGAACAGATGGGAAAATCATAATTTCGAGAATTTCTAATAACAACATCTATTTTAAAATGTAGGCTAACCTTGCAAAAAATCAACTGATAGAATTTAAATAATCACAAATAAAGTTGGTGAAAGCATACTCTCAAACTATCACTCCAATGGTGTAAACTAATACCAAAATCAATTTCAGTTTTACTTAAATCCAATACAGAATAAGCAGGTCTTTTTGCAGGAGTTGCATATTCTGCTGTTGTTATAGGAGTAATTATAGTAGATAAATCAGCTAAATTGCAAATTGCAATTGCAAAATCATACCAAGATATTACTCCAGTATTACTGTAATGATATATACCTGAATGCTTATTCCCTTTTTGATCTTCTTCAATAATATGTGTTATAGCATTAGCCAAATCAGCAGCATATGTTGGAGCACCAACCTGATCACTCACCACTTTAATTTCGTCTCTTTCTTTCATTAATCGCAACATAGTTTTTACAAAATTATTTCCATGTGTGCTATATACCCAAGAAGTTCTTATAATAATAGAAGAAGGATTATTTTTTTGAGCCAACTCTTCCCCTATCAATTTGCTATAACCATAATAATTTACAGGATCGGTTGGAGTATCCACTGTATATGGATTTGAGCCATTTCCATCAAATACATAATCAGTAGAAATAGTGATTAATTTACAATCATGTTTCTCACAACATTCAGCAATAATACCAACCGATTTGCCATTAATAGTTAAGGCAAGATTTTGTTCATTTTCTGCTTTATCAACAAAAGTATATGCAGCACAATTGATAAAATAATTTGGAGCAAATTGATCAAAGAATGGAGCAATTAAATTAGGACTAGCAAGATCCAAAGTATCTTTATCAGTAAAAATAAAGTGGAATTTATCATCAAATGAAACAGCTAACTGTTTTAATTCCCAGCCTAACTGACCGTTTGTTCCGGTTACTACAATAACTGGTTTCATGTAATTAATTTACTTATTTAAAGAGCTAAATTCTTTGGGTTGCTTACTCCATTCTTCTTTTGGTAATGATTTGAAATAGTCATACGTTTTCTTTAAGCCTTCGGCACGATCAATTTTAGGTTCCCATCCTAAAAGTTCTCTCGCTTTAGTAATATCTGGCTTACGTTGTTTAGGATCATCAACAGGAAGCTCTTTATAAATAATTTTAACTGTTGAGCCCGTAAGTTTCAACACTTCTTCTGCAAAGTCTTTTAAAGTAATTTCATTAGGATTGCCAATATTTACTGGCATTGTATAATCACTCATTAACAAACGATAAATGCCTTCCACCAAATCATCTACATAACAAAAAGATCTAGTTTGACTACCATCTCCAAAAACAGTAAGGTCTTCTCCTCGTAAAGCCTGACCAATAAAAGCTGGTAACGCTCTTCCATCATTCAATCTCATTCTTGGACCATAAGTATTAAAAATTCTTATGATTCTAGTTTCTACTCCATGAAAAGTATAGTAGGCTCTAGTAATTGATTCCATAAAACGCTTTGCCTCATCGTATACACCACGTGGACCAACAGGATTTACATTGCCCCAATACGTTTCAGTTTGTGGATGCACCATCGGATCTCCATACACTTCACTGGTAGAAGCAACCAACATTCTTGCATTTTTTGCCTTAGCCAATCCCAAACAATTATGTGTTCCTAATGCACCAACTTTTAAAGTTTGAATAGGTATTTTTAAATAGTCGATTGGGCTGGCTGGTGAAGCAAAATGGAGAATATAATCTAACTCTCCTGGAACATGAATAAATTTAGAAACATCGTGATTATAGAACTCAAATTGCTCCAATTTAAATAGGTGTTCAATATTTCTTAAGTCACCAGTAATCAGATTATCCATTCCAATTACATGATAACCTTCTTTAATAAAGCGATCACATAAATGAGATCCTAAAAATCCTGCAGCACCCGTAATTAAAATTCTTTTTTTAGACATACTATTTTGTATTAATGGCGACCAACACTTTCGTAATGATATCCCATATCGGTTATAAATTTAACATCAAAAAGATTTCTGCCATCAAAGATGGCTTTGTTAATTAATGTTGTATTGATTCTTTCGAAGTCTGGTGTTCTAAACTCACTCCATTCAGTGGCAATAATCAATGCATCTGCGCCTTCTAATGCTTCATATTGATTTGTAGCATACTTAATTTTATCGCCTATTTCCTTTTTCACATTACCCATCGCTTCCGGATCAAAAGCAGTAATAGAAGCACCCGCAGCAGTTAAAGCATCAATTAAGTACAATGCTGGGGCTTCCCGAATATCATCTGTGTTTGGTTTAAAAGCTAATCCCCATAAAGCAAAATGTTTTCCTGCTAAATTCCCTTTAAAATATTTATTTATTTTCGGCATTAAATGTAACTTCTGAGCTTCATTGACTGCTTCAACAGATTTTAAAATTTTAAAATCGTAATTCACTTCTTCCGATGACATAATTAATGCTTGAACATCTTTAGGAAAACAACTACCGCCATAACCAATTCCAGGAAAAAGAAAACGTTTTCCAATTCTATCATCACTTCCAATTCCCCTTCTTACCATATCTACATCTGCACCAACTCTTTCGCACAATTGTGCAATTTCATTCATGAAAGAGATTTTTGTTGCCAGGAAAGAATTTGCAGCATATTTGGTAAGCTCGGCAGATTTCTCATCCATAAAAATTACAGGATTCCCTTGGCGAACAAATGGAGCATATAAATCAGACATTACTTTTTTTGCTCTGTCGGAACAAGTTCCAACAACTACACGATCTGGTTTCATAAAATCATCAACAGCAACACCCTCACGCAAGAATTCTGGGTTACTTACAATATCAAACTCACCGCTATAATTTTTAGCAACTGCTTCATGAACTTTTGCTGCAGTACCAACAGGAACAGTGCTTTTATCAACTATTACTTTATACCCAGTTAAAATCTTCCCAAGGTCGTTCGCTACTCCTAAAATATAACGAAGATCTGCAGCTCCACCTTCTCCTGGCGGTGTAGGCAATGCAAGAAAAATAATTTCAGCATCTTTTACTCCTTCAGCAAGATTTGTTGTAAAAATCAATCTGCCCTCTTTTAAATTACGCAGAAATATTTTTTCTAACCCTGGTTCGTAAATGGTAATTTCTCCATTTGATAACTTATCAACTTTTGTTTGATCAATATCTATACAAGTAACTTTATTTCCTGTTTCGGAAAAGCAAGTTCCAGTAACTAACCCTACGTAACCTGTTCCTACTACTGCTATTTTCATAAATTATTGATTAATAAAATTTAAAACATTGGACGTGATAAAAGTTAATTGTTCTTCATCCATTTCGGTATGAACTGGCAAAGAAATTACACAATTAGTTAGCTGATCAGTAATTGGCAATTCTATTTTCGATAATCCAAAAGAAGCAAACATTGTTTGCTTATGCCCAGGTACTGGATAATAAATCATTGATGGAATTTTTTGAGAAGCTAAAAATTCATTCAAACCATCTCTATTAACACCAACTAACTGTATTGTATATTGATGATAAACATGAGTGCTGTAATCAGCAACAAATGGTGTTATAATTTTAGTATTGTTTGCAAATGCATTGTTATAAAATTGCGCAACAACTTGCCGTGCTTTATTGTATTGATCGAGGTGTTTCAATTTAATATTTAAAATAGCTGCTTGTAAAGTATCTAATCGAGAATTACATCCAACAACTTCATGATAATATTTTTTTTGTTGACCATGATTTGCAATCATTTTCATTTTGTGTGCTAATTCATCATCATTGGTAAAAATTGCTCCCCCATCTCCATAAGCGCCTAAATTTTTAGAAGGGTAAAATGATGTAGAACCAATAGTTCCAATAGTTCCTGTTTTTTTAATTGTACCATCCGAAAAAGTATAATCGCAACCAATTGCCTGAGCGTTATCTTCAATAACAAATAAATTATGTTCTTTAGCAATTTGCATGATTGCTTCCATAGGCGCAGCATGTCCATATAAATGAACAGGTACAATGGCTCTTGTTTTAGGAGTAATTGCTTTACGAACCGACTCAGCATCAATGCAAAATGTTTTAGGATCAACTTCTACAAAAACGGGTGTTAACTTCAATAATGCTACCACTTCGGTAGTTGCGATATAAGTAAATGATGGCGTAATTACTTCGTCACCTGGTTGTAAATTCAAAGCCATCATTGCAATTTGCAATGCATCTGTACCATTTGCGCAAGGAATGGTATATTTTACATTTAAGTATTTACAAAGCGCAATTGTAAAGTCCTGAACTGGTTTGCCGTTAATATATGCAGCACTATCTAAAACTTCATGAATTGCACTGTCAACTTCAGTTTTTATATTAAGGTATTGAGATTTAGTATCCACCATCTGAATTGGCCGCATATATTACATTCTTTTGAGGTGCGAAATTAACACAAAAAAGGTAGACAAAGAATTTGTACATTACTGAATAATCATCCAATTTCTACCTATAACTTTGTATGAGATGAGGATTTTGTACCAATTATTCACTTTATTCTACCCGTTAGCGGCAAAGTTAATTGCTCCTTTTAATTCCAAAGCCCAATTATGGGTATTGGGGAGGAAGAATATATTTAATGAATTGGGCGAAGTATTTTTGAATGAATCTAGGCCAGTAATATGGATGCACTGCGCCTCGTTAGGGGAATTTGAACAAGGTCTTCCTGTTGCCGAAAAACTTAAAAAAATTTATCCTTCGCATTTTTTATTTGTTACTTTTTTTTCTTCTTCGGGATATTCGGTTCAAAAAAATCACCCAGTTGCCAATTATGTTGCTTATTTACCAATGGATAGCAAAAAAAACGCTTCCAAATTCCTTCAAATAGTTCAACCCAAACTCGCCATTTTTATTAAATACGAATTTTGGTATTTCTACTTACATGAACTTTATACTAAAAAAACTCCCACTTTACTGGTTTCTGCAATTTTTAAACAGGAGCAAGTATTTTTTAAATGGTATGGCAGATTTTATCAAAAGATTTTGAATAATTTCAGTTATTTTTTTGTCCAAGATGAGGCATCTAAAATTCTGCTTGAAAGTATTGGGTTTAATAAAATTATAGCAGTAACTGGTGATACTAGATATGATCGTGTATTAACAATTGCCGAACAATTTAAAAACAATAAAACCATTGAAATTTTTTGCGGCACTGATCAAGTAATCATTGCTGGAAGTACTTGGAGTGAAGATGATAAAGCACTTCACCATTTTGCAATTGCTAATAAGAATATTAAATTCATCGTTGCACCACACGATATTGAAAAAGAAAGATTAGCTGAATGTTTACAATTTTATCCTGATGCAATTTTATATTCAACCTATCAAACTTTAAAAACTGAAAACAATAATAAATCATATAAAACTTTGGTAGTTGATAATATGGGAATGCTTAGTTCTTTATACCATTACGCAACTATTGCTTTTATTGGAGGAGGTTTTACCGAAAAAGGTGTTCATAATACGCTAGAGGCTGCTGTTTATTCAGTTCCTGTAGTATTCGGACCTGTTTTTGATAAATACTTAGAAGCAATTAATTTAATTGATATAGGAGGAGCTTTTACTGCATTTGACTTAATTGAACTTGAAGCTATTTTGAATACTTTATTGAATGATGAACAACAAAGAAAAAGTGCTGGAGCTGCTGCCTTACAACTTGTAATTAATCATTCGGGGGCTACTAATAAAATATTGAATTATATTCAGGAGAATCGTCTTTTAATTAATTGATCAAAATGTTTTACTGAATCATTGCCATCTTCCCATCCCAGCTTTACTTTTAATTCTCTTTGAATCCAGTATTGTGCTTCAGGGTAAATACTAAAGCTATTAATCGTTTTTATACTTCTCTCATACATATTTTCATCACCTCTAAATAATGTATTTACAAAAAGATATCGGTCGTTTATGCTGATGGCTTTTCTCAAATCGCGAATAGGTGTTTCCTCTAATTTTGTTACCACTTCAATCCGCTCTTCTTTAAAATGATCATTCAGCTCTGACTGATTATTATTATTAATTGTTTCATTTAGTGATAGCAGTTTAATGTTTTCTTTCACATTCTTTTTTTCAGAAAAATCTTGAAGTGTAAGAGTAGGTATTTCAACAGGTTTATCAAAAAGCCAACTAACTGAAGCAATATTTTCTGCTTTTGTTTCTGAAACTTCAATATTGCTCATCATAATGGAAGGCATTATTACTGAAACCTTTCCATATACAGATTCAGCATTTTTATTGAATTGTAGCTCTGCCAAAATCAACTGGGCAGTTATGGAAAGACTTGCAGCATCAGCTTGCAGATCAAACTGTTCTTTTAATTTATTGATTAAAGTGCCAACTCTTTCCATTGGAAACAATACTTTTGGGGGATAATTGTAATTTAGATATGCAGTATGGATAGTAACGTTTAATTCTTTAACTTATTTTGTTAGATGTTTATAGAACCTAATTTGTGGGGAGAAAAAAGAGGCTGGATTGAAGTAATCTGTGGCAGCATGTTTAGCGGTAAAACAGAGGAATTGATCCGAAGATTAAAAAGGGCTAAGATTGCCAATTTAAAAGTAGAAATTTTTAAACCAGCAATTGATGTCCGATATGATGAAACTAAAGTAGTTAGTCACGATTCCAATACCATTTTATCTACTCCAATCGATAATTCACAAACTATTTTGTTAATGGCACAAGATGTAGACGTGGTGGGTATTGATGAAGCTCAGTTTTTTGATGAAGAAATTATGCACGTTTGCGAAAAGTTGGCTCAAAGAGGCGTAAGAGTAATTGTTGCTGGATTAGATATGGATTATTTAGGTAAACCATTTGGACAAATGCCTAATTTATTGGCGATAGCAGACTATATAACCAAGCTACATGCTATTTGCATGAAATGTGGAAGTATTGCCAATATCTCTTATCGAAAAACTGCAGCAGAAGGACAAGTTTTATTGGGAGAAAAAGAAACCTATGAACCACGTTGCAGAAAGTGCGTCCATGAATAATAAAACAATTATATTAACACTTTTAAAGAAAGATTTACTGCT
>JAYTXG010000475.1:0-2436 GCA_043743375.1 Sphingobacteriia bacterium | reverse complement strand
CACCCGAAAAAAATTGTTTAATCTGTAATACTAGTTGATTTTGAATCTCCTATAATTTGAGAAGACGGTGAAGTAATTGTAGCAGATAAGCCATAATGTTTTAAGGCATTACCTGATCCGTAAATAATATTAATATATGTGTTATTTGGAGCTCCTGAACTTTGGGTGGAAGTAGAAGATGGATTACCTGAACCACTTGCACTATTACATCTTTTTTGCCACCAATAACTCCAAGATAAAGTTCTAGGAAGTACGTTCGTGCCATTTTGAGCCCATGTAGGAGAGTATGATTGAACTTTTAACTGATAAGATAATGGTGCAGAAGTATAGGATACACCAGCTTGTAAAGTTCCAAAAACTGACCAGCCTAAATTAATATTTGTAGTTAGTGTCTGCAAGAGAACGCACTATTTTTCAAAATGGCTATGTAAAAAAAAGGAATTCTCCATTTTTTCTTTTCTAATTTGATAAAATTGTGGTTGTACTTTTCTTTTTCTTTATGATAGAGGCTATTTTCGACTTGACAAGACATAGTTATCCTAAGCAATTGTCATTTGCGCACAGCGTCCTGCGGAGTTTTGTTTTTGTTTAGGCTGCTTGTTTATAGACTTGCCTTTGTTTTCTCTTTTGCCTTTGCACTTCTTTTTTCTTCTCCTTTGCCTGTAATGCATTGCCCAGTAGATGTAAGTTATAAGCTAATACACTTAAACCTACACAACGCTTAAATCCATTCATTCCTTTATCCATGCAACGATTCAAGCCATGGTGTTCGAGCATGTTGATATTACTTTCAACAGCACTATGCTTGTTTCGTAATTTTTTAAACGTCTTATCACTTTCACGTTCCTTCTCAGCCTCTGTTTTTTTACCCTTCTTCGGTAAAATCACATGCTCAATCTTTGCTTCCGAAAGTGCTTTAAAATTATCTTTACTATTAAACCCTTTATCAAAACTGATGCTGTATATCTTTTTGTCTTCATATTTTTTCTCTAACCTTTCAATCAATGGTTTTATTTGGGATGGATCTTTTTGTTTTTCCATGATTTTATAATCCACTATAAATTGATGTTGATCAGTAGTAATCAGTATAAGATGCCCTAGCTCTACTTTCTTGTTCAACTTACCTTTCGTTATCCATTCTGTATGTGGTTCAAAAATAGAATATATTTTTTCTGTTGCAGGTATCTTTTCCCCATTTAATAATCGACGCTCTATTTGATCAATAAATTTTGTAACATACTTCACATAATTTTCCAATGATATGAGAAGGGCTATTGTGATAGGAGCTGTTGCAGCTATTGCACCTTCTACTAACAAGGCTTCACAAGATTTCTGTAAACCCTTAGCTAATCCTAAATAGTCCTTTACACTTTGCCTTTTTAACGATTCTTTTTTGCCAGTAAATACTTGTTTGGATGTAGATCTAGCCTGACTTTTTAATGTTTTGCGAATGTGTTTTATTTTACGCCAACCATTTAGTTTGCATATCTTTTGCAACTTTTCAACTGTATCTAAACACTTTCTGCAACTATCCCAAAGCAGATTCAAATCTGTCGGAAAATGAACATTAGTTTCAACTGCATAACTATCTGCCTTTAATTGTAACTCAATGACTGCTTCGCCTTTTTTTTTTAGAAGTTGCTGACCTGCTTCCACAACAATAGCATTAATTGCATACAATAATTCTTCGTCAATCAAACTCACATTATCCAAAATATTTTGATACTCAAATTCAATCTCTTCAACGCCAAATTGATTGCTATACACACCCATAATTGAACGAACATACTTATCGCCATTGGACATCAAATGCAATCTATCCCAGTTGGTACCTGTTGCATGTCGAACTACAGCCAGTACTAGAATATGCCACAAATCCATCCCCTTTCTTCCAGTTTTCTTTTTGCCTTTCAGGATTTTATCTTCTAATAAGCTAAATACTTTTTCATTTAAGATAGGGCTAACAAAAATGAATTGCAAAGCTCGCATTATAGGAGGCATCTCATCTCTACTTTTTGCAGGTATTTTTATCTCACTAATCGGTACATGACCAAGGCTTAATTGTTGTTCAAATCGCTGACGCATCGTGTTTTAATTTAAGGGCGAATAAGCAACAAGATACAACACGAAAGTCAATAAAACCAACTATTGCATGACCTTTTTCAAAAAAAATAACCATTGAAAACCTACGCTGATAAGCATTGTAAAGGTTTTCTTGCAGACACTATTTAACCAAAATAACATCTCCCTTATAAATTTCTTTTTTACTAGAACCTGTGTTATAAAATGTAATGAAATACATATATGTTCCTATATCTTGTAGGACACCATTGTAATATCCATTCCAACCTTTTTCAATTTGATCAGCAGTAAATAATTCCTGTCCGTAACGATTATAGATTTGCAAAGTATAATTCCCTAATGGCACTTGACAAT
>JAYTXG010000474.1:0-4308 GCA_043743375.1 Sphingobacteriia bacterium | reverse complement strand
GATATTTTTTCTTGCATAAAACCTGTTTCTTGAATGCCAATTAAAAACAATACTGCTTCTAAATCGGGTTTTTTATCAAAACGAGCCATCAATTTGGCTTCTAGAGCCCACCATCGCTGCATTAAATCATCTGTAATGAACATAGCTACAAATGTAAACAATGCAAGCATGCCATCATCAACGGCAATGGGTATATTTACACAAAAATTCGAATAATATGTTACAGGTTAGTGTATTAAGGGTTTCCCCCGAAAAAGTGAAAGAAAGGTTGAGTAAAAAGAATTTTAAGGACTTGAATCTGGTAGATTCAATTATTCAGTTAGATGATGAGCGTAAGAAAATTCAGGGTTTATTTGATGAAATACAGGCAAAGGTAAATAGTGCTTCCAAAGAAATAGGAAGCTTGATGGGCAAAGGCAATAATGAAGCTGCTGAATTGATGAAACAAAATGTGGCTATTTGGAAACAAACCCTAGATCCACTAAAAACCCAAATGGCTGATGTAGAAAAGCAATTGGCTGATACACTGGTATTGTTACCAAACCTGCCAACAGATGCCGTACCAAATGGCAAAACTCCAGAAGAAAACGAATTGGTAAGAACTGGAGGTAATATTCCAACATTGGGCGAAAATGCTTTGCCACATTGGGATTTAACCAAAAAATACAACCTAATTAATTTTGAGTTGGGCAATAAAATTACGGGAAGCGGATTTCCGGTTTATATTGGTAAAGGAGCTAAACTACAACGATCTTTAATACAATATTTTTTAGATTTTAATACTGCTGCGGGCTATACCGAATACCTTCCTCCATTTATGGTGAATGCTGCTTCTGCTTTTGCAACCGGACAATTACCCGATAAAGAGGGGCAAATGTACCATGCCGCAGAAGACGATTTTTATTTAATTCCTACGGCAGAAATACCTGTTACCAATGTTTATAGAGATACTATTTTAAAGGAAAGTGATTTTCCAGTAAAAATGACTGCTTATTCTCCTTGTTTTAGAAGAGAAGCGGGTAGTTATGGTAAAGATGTACGAGGACTAAACCGTTTACACCAATTCGAAAAAGTAGAAATTATTCAAATTGTTCATCCCGATAAAAGTGAAGAAGTATTGAATGATATGGTACTTCATGTAGAAAAACTCCTTCAATTGTTAGAATTACCTTATCGAATTCTTCGTTTATGCGGGGGCGATATGGGTTTTGCAAGCGCTATCACTTACGATTTTGAAGTGTATAGTACAGCACAAGAACGTTGGTTAGAAGTAAGTAGTGTAAGCAATTTCGAGGCATTTCAGACCAATAGATTAAAATGCCGATTTAAAGGTGCTGATGGTAAAACACAATTAGCACATTCACTAAATGGAAGCGCTTTGGCATTACCAAGAATAGTAGCCTGTTTATTAGAAAATAATCAAACCGATGCAGGTATTCAATTACCTAAAGTATTGCATCCTTATTTTGGAGCTGAGGGGATATTTATTTAAATAGCGTCATTTCGATCTCGATATAGCGGGTGAAAAATCTCATCTAGTTTATAAGGTTTATAGAGTTTATCAAGTGATGGTCAACGGGTTGGTATTGTGGCATTACTTTATTGGTCGTTAAATTATACTAGCTAAACTTGAGCAGGTCTCAGACCTGTGTTTATCTATCAACAAAGTCATCTTTGAGCAACTAAGTAACCAATAAAAACCAACAGTTAAATAATTAACCTAATTGTACTCAATTCTTCTCTATGAAAAAGATCTTTATTATTTTATTGCTTGTAATGTGTTTCATTAGTCAATCTTATAAAACAACTATTATCGAAAAAAGAAAACCAGTGATAGTTTGGCAGCCCTCCCATCAAACCAATACTGGTGTTGATTTTAGTGAAGCCGCTACTTGTAATGCTATTGTAGAAACTGCAATGGAAGCGAAGCCGCATTTGAAAGAATACAAGGTGTGGAGTTTTGGAAATAAAGAAGTGCATCATGCAGATGTAGGTAGCAATACAGTTGTTGGTGAAACAGCTGCAATTATTGATGGCAAATTATCGGGCTATGCTTTTGAAATTCAACAATCTAATAAATACAATCCACAAGTAATGATTGCTGTTCATAATAATGGCGGCACCAAACACAATGCAGTATGGGGTTATATTCATTATGGAGATAAGTTTGAATCGAAAAATAGGATACTTGCAGCAAGGTTAATTAAAGCAATTGCGGCAGCTACCGATTTAGAAAATCGTGGTGTATTATTAGATAGTACTACTGGCAGAAATGATTACCGTTGTACGTCTACCAATAAATTAAGTTTTTATAGTTTAGATGAAAATATAAATAACGCTCCGTATCGAGTATTATTGGAGATTGGCGATAATGCTGTAAGCCGAGCATTGTTGCAAGACCCGACCAAACAAAAAATAATTGGCCAAGCAATCAAGAATGAATTAGTTGCGTGGTTGGGAGAACTGCGCTAGTAAGAAAGAATTTTGGTTTATGAAGTTTAATAGGTTCGTCTTCAACGTCTATGCAGCCTCTTTAATTCTTAGTTTTTGAGTGAGAAAAAAACCGACTAATGGAAAAAGTATAGATGTATATAAAAGAAAAGATTTCTCTCTTTTTGGAATGCCAATTTTTTTATCAAAATTGCTTATTCTTTCAAATGAAATATAAATGCAATAAAGATTTAATAATAAACCGATAATTAATATAGCTTCTTTCATAACCTGATTTTGGATTTTAATGACTGAAGCTAATAATTATTTCCATGTTTATTAACTATTTCATTAACCAAAAGGGAATATAGATATTGGGAATAAATCAGCACAGGTCAGAAACCTGCGCTAGATAGATATTGGGAACCTGCGCTAAAAAAGCGTCCTTCAAAATTTATTCTACTGGCAAAGGATTTCTGCGAGATGGAATGATGGTTTCTTCATCATCACTTAGGTATACCCAAAAATCATGTAAAGCAAAAATATCTCCATGTGTTTTTGGCCCATTGTTTTCACTATTGCGATCATAAGATCCCAATAATTCTCCTGAATATTTCAGTTCCTTAATTTTTGATTCGTGTGCTAATTCCTTAAAACTTTCGATTGTCATATTTTTCTATTTTCTTCTTAGCAAGTGTTATCTTCTTCAACAGTTCGCAAACCTATAATATTAATCTGATTTAACAGACTGTTGTTAAAACTTTCATGAGATTACTTAATAAACCTTTCAAAAAACTCCACCGTTCTCAACATCTGGTCTATTCTTTGGCGATTATTTCCTGTTCTAGTTAGTTCATGTGTACCACCTGGATGCCTCACATACTCTACTGTTCTGCCCAAAATCTTTAAACTTCTGTACAACATTTCTCCTTGTATTACCCCTGTTCTTAAATCGTTTTCTCCATGAAATATAATATAAGGCGTATGAATATTTGCAACATAAGTTATAGGAGATTCTCTTGCTAAAATGGCTTTCGATTTTTCTTCCCAAGGATATCCACCAAAATAATTAGGTACCAATCTCCAAGCATTTCCTTCTCCAAAAAAAGTATTTAAATCATAAACCCCTCGTTGAGAACATGCAGCTTTAAATCGTTGATCGTGACTAATAATCCATGCCACTAAATAGCCCGCATAAGAACCTCCTGTTACTGCAAGGCGAGCTGTATCAACAGATCCTTCTTTAACTACTAGGTCCAAAGACGTAAGCACATCCGAAGTTGGTCCTGTGCCCCAATCATTTACATTAGCTCTTAAGAACTCTGCACCATATCCTCCTGAGCCTCTTGGATTGCCATAAACAACAACATATCCTTTGGCAGCATAGTACTGAAACTCATGCCACATAGAGCTTTCACCCGGCCCCCACATGGCCGATGGCCCTCCATGAATATCAACTATTGTAGGGTATTTTTTTCCTGCAACATAATTTGCTGGCTTCATTACCCAATATTCTACCGTTAATCCTTTCTCGTTTTTAAAAGTTTTCTTTTCAGGAAAACTCAATTCTTTTTTACCTACCCAATCGTAGTTAAAACTGCTAATTCTGCTAGCGTTTTTACCCGTTGCATCACTTGTATATAATTCAAAAGGATTGGCAACTTCTGTTTTTACAAATACTAGTTTGTTGTTGAATAAATCATAACTACTTATGCCTGCATCAGATTCTGTTAATTGCTCAACCGCTTTCGTTTTTACATCAACTCTAAAGATAGGTGCGCCACCATTACTTTGTGCAGTGAAATAAATAAATTTTTCATCGGCACTCCAATTTAGTCCACCTTTATTTCTATCAAAAGGAAGCATAGTAATTTCGCT
>JAYTXG010000473.1:0-1815 GCA_043743375.1 Sphingobacteriia bacterium | reverse complement strand
GTAGAGGGCACTTCAATAGTCATTTTTTGAATAGGTATACTAATTGCATCAATCGTACACATATCATTTTCATGCGTTTTAAAAGGCAATTGCATGTCTTGATCAAAATCATCATCTATTACTAGAGGATCGAGATAATGAATTTTAATGAACCCAGCTAAACTTAGGGAATGATTTTCTTTTTGATGGATTACAAAATGCTTAATAAATAATGGAAGCTTTAACAACTGATAAGCATCGGTTGTTCCAAATAAATAAATAAAAAAAGCCATTACAGCTAACATACGTTTCACGTTACAAAGTTAATGATTTAATTGATGAAATTCCACCATACCCCAAATCGCATTACTAAAGTTTGTGCTGCATAATCATTTGCTACTAAATTTCGCTTAGTAAACCCAAAATTTCCATCAGATAAAGTGAACGTATTTAAATTCTCTGCACGTAGAAATCCTTTAAAGCTTTTGATTCGAAAATGCAAAAATGCATTAATATCTGGTCGATTATTGATGGTATTTCCTATTTGATAAAAGTATTGTCCAATTTGTGGGCTATAATTATCGGCTTTATATGCTGAATTATATCGAAGTTCTACCCCTGTTGAAATAAATAAATTCGTATAAAAATTCCCTTCAAAAGCAACTCTATTTCGAGTAAAGAAAAAAGGAATATTAACTGGAGGATTACCCGTTGTTTGCTGAATATGTATCTCTGTGTACCAATTCCAATGTTTGGCAATTTTAATTTTCTTCTCCCCTGAAATATGTAATACATTAAATAATGAAGTCTCTTGCTTTGCAGTGTAAAAACTATCAAAATACATAAAATTATTTACCGCAAAATATTCTGCAGATAACTTGAATTGCTTTTGTGGATTCTCATAAGATGAGAATAATCGAATAATATTTTCTTTTGCGTAGTTAATTCTATTAATTATAGGGAATGAACTCATCGGGTTTAAAATAAAGGAGGGTGATCGATTTATATTTTGAAAACCAATATTAAAATACCCATACTTTTTACTTAATAGTCGTTTCATATTTACAAAAGCACTGTAATCACCAGCATTAAAACCGTTGATATAAAATTTGCCATTGGCTTCTATGTCCCATACTTGATTACGTGTTCTGTTTCGATACTCACCTGAAGTATAAACATTGTATAATGTGGTAGAACTAATTGTATCAAAATTTCCCTTCAGATTTTGCAATGCAATGCTGGCTTTAAAAAACTGACTCAGATTGTTCTTATCTGGAAAAGTAATTAAACTAAATTCATTTTGGATATTACTCCAGCTATCCATGTAATTAATTTTAACACCAGTTTTAGCATTAAAATTAAAATAAGATTTGTACCTAGCAGAATCTGCGTTGTTATCGTAAAAGTTAAAACTTTGTTGAGTTATTCTAAAATTATGTTCAATTCTGAATCTAGGATAAAATATTTTATAGGTAATAGAATCAGTAACAATAGAATCTTTCTTGCCAAAATCAAAATGATGCCGATATAAAAAATCAGACTCCCTATATACATTCCCAGAATTAACAGCTGTATTAAATGGATTATTTGTTGATACCCCTACTTTACCAATTCTTGTTTCTAGTTCATACGGATTATTTAAAGCTAAACTATCTAACAACTTTATATTCACCAATCCCCCATTTTCTGAAGATGCCGCTTTATTACTCAACAACACCAAAAAAAATTCATACCTACGGTTATTAGTTTGATAATGAGTAGTAAACCGAAAATTATTGTGACTTGCATTTTGATTCTTTAAGAACCCAGGATTATTACTAAACCGATATTCAATTG
>JAYTXG010000472.1:0-3010 GCA_043743375.1 Sphingobacteriia bacterium | reverse complement strand
TAATGACCACCCTCATTTTCATTACACGGCTAGTTGGATCTAACACATTCATCAATTTATCTATCCTGCCTTTAAAAATTTTATCTGGATAAGAAATGGTGATTACTTCCACCTTATCACCCACATGCACTTTGCTAATATTCGCTTCATATACATTCGCCTGCACCCACACTTCCTTTAAGTCTGAAATTGTAAAAAGGTTGTTGGCATTGTCTGTTCGAATAGACATGCCATTAGTAACATTCTTTTGTACTACAAACCCACTAATCGGACTTTTGATAAAATATTCGCCCTGCCGATTGTTTCCGTTAATGCTAAGTATGCGCTGAGCTGCTACTTTGGAAGCTTCTGATTGTGCATAAGCCACTTCTGCGTTTGTAACTTCTACCTGACTGGCCAGCCCGCTTTTAAATAAATCTTTCTGCTGCTGTAGCACACGAGCTGTTAGTAGCACATTGCTTTCTGCATTAATAAGTGTTGCGTTGTAATTAGCCACTTCAGCGCTTTTCGCTATGCCTAATACCTGACCTGCTTGCACATAATCTCCCAGCATTACTTTAATATCCTGAAGGTTTCCACTGATTAAAGG
The DNA here is from genome assembly GCA_043743375.1 of Sphingobacteriia bacterium. Taxonomy (GTDB): domain Bacteria; phylum Bacteroidota; class Bacteroidia; order Chitinophagales; family Chitinophagaceae; genus Sediminibacterium. The sequence goes on along the minus strand of JAYTXG010000472.1, from coordinate 2,421 downwards.
AAAGATACTGGCCACTTTGTCGGGGTTAAAATCTACGATTCCATTGAATTTAATGGAATTGGTAAGTGTGGAGGTCTTCACAGTATCAGTCTGAAGTGTTTTCATCAAGGAATCAGGAATTACATACTGTTCTCTTTTACTGGTTGTGGTGTCCGTTTTCCCATTGCAAGAAAAAAGGACTGATGCAGCAAAATAAGCAAGGATACTGTATATTAAATTTTTTATAAAGGTCATAAAGTGATATTGATATCAAAAAAATTATTTATTAAAAATGGTTGTGCCAGTGGTGAAATTCAGTTGCTCCAACTGACTGATGCGGTTATACCTAAGACTGTTTAACTGCAATACATTTTGTTTGTAAGAATCATAAAAGTCTATAAACTCCAGCAAAGAAATATTTCGTCTCTCATAGTTTTTAGTCACTTCATTAATGAGTGTATTAAAATCTCCTTCAAAGGAAGGGTCAAAACTATTGAGCAGCTTTTCTGCCCTCATTGCACCAATATAATTGTTGGCTACCTGACTTTCAATAGCATCCTGCGTTGCGCTAACTTGTAGTTTGCTGCTACCTGTTAGTGCAATGGCTTGTTTAATATTGCCTTGGTTTCGGTTATAAATAGGAATGTTGATACCAAAGCCCACTGCATTAAATCCCTTCACATAACTCCCCAGCCTGTCGTAGCCTGCATTCACCGATACGTCTGGCACGGCCAATGCTTTTTGCAGCAACAAGTTTTGTTGGTTAAAAGTTACAGTTGACTTTGCCATCTTTAAATCGAACCGATTATTGTAAGCGCTGTCTAGTAATGACTGGTAAGTTGTACGCGAAATTATTGTTTGTGGCCGTTCATCTATTGTAATTAGCGGAATCACATAAGCGCTAGCATCTGCCCTCAGTAGCAGTTTGAATTCGCTGTGTACGTCATCAATGGTTCCCTGTAGTGTTGCCAGCTCAATCTGAAGTGAGTAGAGCTGGGATTTGATGCGTACCAATTCTTTCTGTGCGATATTACCTTTTTTCACCTGTTCTTCAAAAGCAGTGCTGGTTTTTTGCAATGAGTTTATCTCCAAGTTATATGCCTTCTGCATTTGTTGCAAGTAATAGATGTTGTAAAAATCATTTCTTAGGGTATAACGAAGTGAACGGAGAATATCATAAAATTGGTACTCAGTAATCTGCACGCCAGTTTTTGCTAGTTCAATAGCCTTGCTCCTTTTGCCGGCTGTTTTTATCAGTTGGCTAAACTGAAGTGCAATCTCCCGATTTTCATCGCTGTAATCAAAAAACTTTTTTGTGTCTGGCTGATAAAAGCCAGTGTTAAAACCGAATTGTGGATTGTCATACAATTTGGCAGTAATAATATTTGCTTTTGCACTATCAATACTAAAGCGCTGTGCCAATAATTGCAGGTTATTTTTTATAAACAACTGCTCAGCTTGGGGCAGCGAAAAATAGAGTGTATCAAAATTTTTTTGAGCAGCAGCAACAGAAGAAAAAAGGAGTAGAAAAGCTATAAAATAATTGGATAGATTTTTTTTTACCATTGATTCTTTTGTTTGCTTTGGTGTTTCAAGGTGTAAAAATGGTTTAATATTCAGTTGAACGGAATGAAAGCAATGTTAAAAGGTGGTTAAAAAATTAAAACTGGCAATACTGTCCTAACTTCCTATAAAATTGGAAACAAATTTGTAAATAATTCGAAACTTATTTAATAAGCAAATACCAAAAATTTATATATGAGCAGCTGGCAAAATATACTTTCCAAAATAAGAAAATTTTGGTAAGAGGCTGGTCCGAACTTGCTTATTAGTGTAGATGATGATAATACCATCCAAAACCTATTTTTTACTTAATGTTTTTATTCAGTTTCAATAACATAAAATTCGACAAAGATTTTAGGAAAAATTGTTTTTAGATTAATGATGTATTCCATGCTACTGATAATAAAAAAATTACGGAAGAATTTACAAATAGCCATTTTTAAATATTTGGGCCTAGCAGCTTCAGCTATTGTAACAATAACTAAAGGATTGTTAATTTACCTACAACTAAAATAAAAAGCCCTTTCAAAATATGCTTTACTTTTGCATTTCATGAACCAAACACCAAAAAAGAAAATTTTCAATTTTAGTTTATTGCGTAGAATATTTGTTTTTGTTCGCCCCTATAATAATTTATTCTACATTAGTTTATTACTAGCCATTTTTATGGCAATTGCTTCGCCTATAAGACCTTATTTAGTACAGTTAACTATAAATGTTGCAATCGGAAAAAATATTTTATTGCCTACATGGGTTAGAACTATTCTATTTGGAAATGATTTATCAGACATTACTAGGTTCATTATTGCTGTTACTATTTTTCAGATTGCTTTTTTATTTATTGAAACTACCATTCGATTTTTATTTTCTTTTATTACT
>JAYTXG010000471.1:0-4024 GCA_043743375.1 Sphingobacteriia bacterium | reverse complement strand
TAGTTTATGAAGTAGCCAGATCTGTTAAATAGATTTGGCTATTTTTATTTTATACAATGTTTTTTATTGACTGATATTTTCTTGCAAAATAATAAACAGAATAGATTGTAATAATTACCCCTGCAATTGATAAAATCATTACACTATTAGAAAAAAACTCAACCCAGTTTAATTTTATTTTAAAAATTTCTTTGCTTAATAAAACACTAACACTACCTAAATAACCAAAAGAGTCCGCTACATAAATTAAAAAACCAACATTACCGGTAAAACGAAATGTAGCAATGAGGCGTTCAAAAAAAACAGAATTAAAAGGAATATAAACCATATATAATCCTAAGCCAACTAAAGTCATCCACCAAAAAGGGTCTATTATATTTTGTTTAAATAAATAGGTAGAAATTCCAGCAACTAAAAAACCAAATGCAATAAAAAAATGTGAAAGCATAAATGCTTTAAAATTATTTTTTATCATCACCATGCTGCCTATCAAAACCAATATCACCAACGTTATAGGCGTTTCTGTTTTAGAAAATAGGGCAGGCTGGTTTAAGTATCCCATTTCCTTCCACATATCGGCACTAAAATTATCGCGGATATCACGGAAAATAGTAGCAAAGCAATAAATAATAATGGCTGCAATAATTCCCGGTAAATATTGTTGAATAAATTTTCTTCTTTGAGTTGCATCCATTGGAGTTCTATTCATTCTTAATGCAATATCCTCCCCTGTAGGCGGCGGAATTTTTTCCATCAAAAAAATAAATAATAATAATGGCAAAGAGAATACAAGTCCTGTTACAAATGGTATCCAAAATTCGGAAAGATGAAATTGTAATTGCAACCAACCCCCAACGGATTTCACAAATCCGGATGAAAAAATAAAACTCACCGCAAGCGCAGCGCCAATGAAGTCGGTAGTTTTTCTTCCTTCTATATAAGAAAATATTACCCCCCATAACATGCCCAATGGAAATCCATTAATAAATAAAAATACAATATTGTAAGGTGCAGGTACCAATGCAAAAAACAACCATGCCATCCAAGCGATGCCAACTAAAAGCAAAATAATTTTATAACGATTCAATCGCTTTAGTTCAGCAATAAATTTAATGCCATAAAACTTAGCCATTAAGTAGCCAATCATTTGACTGAGTACTAAAAGTGTTTTATAGCCTAATCCAAAAAAAGCCATTCCATCGAAAGTGCAAACAGTAAATGATTTTCTAAACCCAAAAATCATTGTATAAGTAAGAAAAGCAACAACAGCAGCATATATACCAGTTTGAAAACTATTAAGCTTTAATTTTTTATCGTTGTTCATTTCAATTCAAATAATTACGCCGATAAATATAAGCCACTCATCCTACAAATTTGGCGAATGTTGTTATATTTCAGATATTACCGATTCTTTAAAATAACTGACATGAGAAAATTATGCTACTCCCTTTTGGGCCTGCTTGCTATTTCATTAGCTTCAGCTCAATCCATTGATCTTGCGAAACATTTTAAAACGATGAAACCCCGTAACATCGGGCCCGCTGGAATGAGCGGTCGTGTTACAGCTATTGATGCAATATGGAATAGTCCGAACACTATTTATTTGGGAACTGCTAGTGGTGGAGTTTGGAAAACAGAGAATGGTGGAGGAAGTTGGACGCCCATATTTGATGAACAACCGATTCAAAATATCGGTTCAGTTGCCATCACCCAAAGTAATCCCAGTGTTGTTTGGGCTGGAACAGGTGAGGGTAATCCGCGAAACTCTATCAGTTTAGGAGAAGGAATTTATAAAAGTTTAGATGGCGGAAAAACATGGAAGTGTATGGGCTTGCAAAAAACGCGCAATATACATCGCATCATTATTGATCCTAATAATCCAGATGTGGTGTATGTAGGTGTAATGGGTAATCCGTTTGCCGAACACGCAGAAAGAGGATTATATAAAACAACAGATGGAGGAGAATCATGGAAATTAATTTTACATACCAATGATACTACAGGTGTAGGTGATATGGTAATGGATCCAGTAAATCCGAATAAATTATTTGTAAATATGTATCAACACAAACGTACACCTTGGAGTTTAAAAGGTGGAGGAAGCGGTAGTGGATTTTATGTAACCTATGATGGCGGAAAGTCGTTTAAAAAATTAGGAAAAGCAGATGGATTACCAGATGGCGAATACGGCAGAATCGGTATTAGCGTTAGCAGGACAGAACCTAATAGGGTATACGCTCTAGTTGAAGCTACAAAAAATGGTTTATATAAAACAGATGATGGAGGTGTTAAATGGGAGCTTATAAATAGTGATCCTGCAATAGTAACAAATAGAGCATTTTATTTTCAAGACATAGCTGTTGATACAAAAAATGAAAACAGATTGTACAATATCAATCAAGAAGTTACGGTGAGTGAAGACGGAGGTAAAACTTTTAAATCGGTACTTCCATACGCCGGTATTCATCCTGATCATCATGCATGGTGGATTCATCCTTATGATGCAAACTTTATTATTGATGGAAATGATGGGGGTATTGGTATATCTCGAGATCGTGGTAAAACATGGCAGTTTGATGAGAAACTTCCAATTGGTCAGTTTTATCATATTAATGTTGACAACCAAATTCCCTATAATGTAATGGGTGGATTACAAGATAATGGAAGCTGGCACGGTCCTGCTTATGCATGGGTGCGCAGTGGATTGCGCAATGCATTTTGGCAAGGGGTGAGTGGTGGAGATGGGTTTGATGTGATGCCCGATGCAGAAGATCCTAATTGGGTTTATACAATGAGTCAGGGTGGTTCTGTATCTCGTTATAATATTGCAACAGGTGAGCAGTGGAGTATTCGTCCTCCTCGACCTGAAAAAACAGTAAAACAACGTTTTAATTGGAATGCAGCCATTGCACAAGATCCATTTGATAAAGCAACTATTTATTATGGCAGTCAATTTGTAAATAAGAGTAATAATAAAGGAGCTTCATGGGAGCAAATTTCTGGCGACCTTACTACCAATGATTCAATAAAAATTGATCAAAGTAACAATGGAGGAATTACAATAGATATTACTGGAGCAGAAAATTATTGTACCATTTTATGCATTGAACCATCAGTAAAAGAAAAAGGCGTTATATGGGCAGGAACCGATGATGGCAATGTACAATTAACAAGAGATGGAGGAAAAACATGGACCAACTTTAGGGGCAAAATACCTGGAATGCCATTAGGTGCATGGGTTCCACAGATTCGTGTTTCTAAGCACAATGCTGGTGAAGCTTTTGTAATTGCAAATGATTATAGACGTGGCGATATGAAGCCATATATTTTTAGAACAACAGATTATGGAAAAACATGGACAAGATTGGTTGATGAAAAGAAAGTAGTTGGATATGCTTTATGTGTTATTCAAGATCCAGTTGAACCTAATTTAATTTTTGTTGGAACAGAACAAGGTTTATGGGTGAGTTTAGATAATGGAAATAATTTTCAGCAATTTAAAAATGGATATCCTTCTGTATCAACTTACGATTTAGCAATTCAAGAAAGAGAAGCCGATTTAGCAATTGCTACTTTTGGTAGAGCACTTTGGATTTTAGATGATATTCGTCCGTTAAGAAAAGCTGCTGCTAATAAGGGACAAATTTTTACTAAAAAAATTACTGCTTTTGACGCACCTATAGCTTATCAGGCAAAAATTAAAAATGCTGCAGGTATTGAATACAGTACTTATGGAACTTATGAAGGTGAAAATAAAAAAACAGGAGCTGCATTGAGTTTCTTTATAAATAAAACAGTAACCGATACCGGAAAAAATAAAATTGCAGATTCTGCACAAGTTAAAATTATTGATGCCAATGGTGTTGTTGTAAGAAATCTCAAGTCAAAAGCAGATACAGGGTTTAATCGATTTTATTGGGGATTGGAAGGCAAAGGAATTCGCACAGTTGGGGACGGTGGTGGAAGAGGTGGCGGACGTTTTGGTGGCGCTGGTGTTGGAGCAGCAGAACCAGGTGGATTACCA
>JAYTXG010000470.1:0-3863 GCA_043743375.1 Sphingobacteriia bacterium | reverse complement strand
CAACTTTTACTCCTTCTGCCGCAGACAATCAAATACTTAAAGACACCAGTTATTATCGAGTATTAAATCTTACTCAAGGAATTGCTGGTACATTCAATTCAGGTGCATTAACAGCATATTACCATAAATCTGTAGGAGGCTATCATCCTGCGAAATTGAGCATCTACCAAGACTTAATTGAAAAACAACTATACAATTTCCCTAATTGTTTACCTGTATTAAATATGCTCAATACAAAATACCTCATTTTACCCGATCAACAAACAGGAGCTCCAATTGTGCAAGAAAATAGCAATGCATTGGGTGCATGCTGGTACGTAAAAGGAATAAGGTTTGAAAAAGGTCCAGCTGAAGTTATGAATGCCCTCACTTTTTTTAATCCAAGGGATACTGCAGTGGTTGAAGAAAAATATAAAAATGAATTACAAACAATCAAATCGGCTGATAGTATAGCATCCATCTCTCTGGTTTATAATAACAATGATGAAATTATTTACAAGTCAACTTCTTCAACCCAAAACTTCGCTGTGTTTAGTGAAATTTTTTATGATAAAGGCTGGATAGCAACCATAGATGGTAAAGAGTTGCCAATTATTCAAACCAACTATGTATTACGAGGTCTAGTTGTGCCTGCAGGAAAACATGAAATTGCTTTTAATTTTAAACCTGCTTCTTATTTTATTGGAAATAAAGCAGCAATTAACTCAACCGTTATAATTTGGCTATTGCTGTTTGCGGCAATTGGTTCTAGTTTCCGCAAAAATAAATCAGTTTAAAATGTTACAACCTACTGTGCTCGGAATTATTTCTTTTAAAGTATTTCCAGCACAAATGGGCGGTCAAAAATATGTAGCAGATTACTATACAGAATTGGCTAAACATACAAAAGTAGTTTTAGCTGTTTCACGAGATAATAAAGTTGATCCCTATGCACCTTTTCTGATTTACCCTTTTTTATTCAACCACTGGTTAGCTTTTTTAAATCTAATTTATATATATAAGCTTTGCACAATTATTCGAAATGAAAAGATTGACGTAATTATGATTGACCATAGTTATTTTGGTTGGCTTGGCTATTTATTGAGAATTTTTACTAAAAAGAAATTAGTAATTAAGTCGGCAAATATTGAAGCACTCCGTTTTAAAGATATGCATAGAAATGGATGGTTTTTGTATTATAAATATGAAGGATGGGTTCACCGTATAGCTAATTTTAATTTTTTTATAACCGATGAAGAAAGAGAATTTGCAATTGCTAAGTGGAAACTTGTTCCAGTAGTTTGTAATACTTTACCTTATGGATCAAAAACAATATCTCCTGCATCAGAGGAAGAAAAAAAAAGATGCAGAGAGTTACTACTTAAAGAAAATAAATTAAGTAATCAAACAGTACTATTTCTTTTTAATGGCACACTTAATTACTTGCCTAATTCAGATGCCATATATATTATAATACAAGAACTACTAAAAAGATTTGAAAATTCAATTAACTCATTTAAAATTTTTATTTGCGGAAATCAAATCTCCCCAGAATGGGAAAAAGTACTCAAGCATAAAAATCAAGTTATTTTCAAAGGCTTTGTGCCCGACATTAATCTTTATTACAAAGGTATAGATTGTTTTATTTGTCCTGTTACGCTTGGTACAGGTATCAAAACAAAAGTGGTAGAAGCTATTGCCCACGGAAAAAAAGTAATTGCTAGTGAAAAAAGTGGTGAGGGCTTTAATCGAGAAGAATTGGGTGATCAATTACAATTAATTGAAAATTACAATTGGTCTGCTTTTGCTTTAGCAATGGCTGCTATTATTCCAAATCAACTACAATATCAACCACCAATTTCTTTTTATACAAAGTCAAATTGGACGAAAATTGTACAGGAATCCATTTTATCTTTGCAATAATGAGTTCATATAACCCTGCCATATCAATCGTAATTTGCACTTATAATAGAGCTGATTATATACAGGAAGCTATGGAAAGTTTGTACAATCAAACACTTGCAAAAAGTGCATTTGAAGTGATTATTGTAAATAATAATTCATCTGACAACACTGAAAAGGTTTGTAGTAATTTTATTGCTACCCATTCAGATGCACAATATTATTTCTTAAATGAACAACAACAAGGCGCTTCTTTTGCCAGAAATACAGGAGCCAAATTTTCAAAATCTCCCCTACTCTGTTTTATGGATGATGATGCTGTTGCTGAAAAGAACTATTTACAAAGGATTATCAATTTTTTTAATTCATACTCCGATGCAGGGGGGCTCGGCGGAAGAATCATACCGAGGTATATTCCTTCAGAACCAAAATGGATGAGTCATTTTGTTTCTTCACTAGTAGGTAATTTTGATTATTCTAAAACAGTTACTCAATTTAGTACTAATAAATATCCGCTTGAATCAAATATGGTAATTAAAAAAGAGGATTTTTTTAAAGTAAACGGATTTAATACTGCATTACCAGGGGTAATAGGTAATTTTAGAATTGGTGGAGAAGGTAAAGAATTTTTTTTGAAGTTGAAAGCATTGGGGAAGTCTATTTATTATGACCCATCCATTATTGTTGAACATGTTATTGAAACAAAAAAATTAACTGCTGAGTATTTATATAGAGTAGCTAGCGGTATTGGAAGAGGTGAACGGGTTCGTACAAAAGAAATTAGTGAATCTGCATTTATTAAAAAAGTAATAGAATATATTTTTAAGCTTGGCGCATCATTTATTTTAGCCATAGGTTATTTATTACAAGGGTATCCTTCTAAAATAAAACCAGTTATTCAATTCCGAATTGATGCCTTAAAAGGTTTATTAAATCATTAATTTACAATATGAAACTATATCATTACATAGTAGAGAGAAAAATAAAAGGTACTTTAAGTAGATGGTTTGGTTTTAAATTTCAATACCCTTCTGAAACTTCAAAAGTAAGAAGATGGGTATTACCATATTGCATTGGAAATGGCTGTGATATTGGTTTTGGGGGTGATAAAGTAGTAAAAACAAATTGTGATGGAATTGATTTTCCTCAACCTTATGCAAATGTAGGAAAAGATAAAGTAGACATTCCTTGTGATGTTATTAAAGATGAAATACCAGTAGAAAATAATTCTTATGACTATGTGTATACAAGCCATTTAATTGAAGATTTTACCGACACAACCGATGCATTAAAAAAATTTATTCGAATTTTAAAAAACAACGGAACCTTAATTTTAGTATTTCCCGATCAACCAAAATATGAACTTTATTGCAAAAATATTGGTCTAGCTATGAATCCTTACCATATTCATGCAGATATGGGCTATCAACTAATGCTTGATAAATTAAACAAAATCTCTTCAATACGTTTTACAGAACTATTCAAGAGTAATTGTGATATTGATTACAATGTTGTAATGATAATTAAGATTGAGAAATTAACCGTTTAAAATGTTTACTAAAATACAACAACTGATAATCTATTGCAATGTTCCAATAACCCCAGTCGTGGTTTCCTGGCCGTTCGGTATACTCATGTGGAATTTTAAGCTTTAACAACTTATCATGCATAGCCCTATTCATCGGCATTACTCTATCTTCAGTTCCGCAATCAATAATAATACCCAATGAATCCTTTGGTTTGTTTTCTATAACATTTAATGCACTCCAATCATTCCAATATTTTTTGTTGATAGCTGTATCTCCTAGTCGCTGTTCAACCTGATATCCTTTGGTAATGCTAGTTACATTTAAAGCCCCACTCATACTGCCGCATGCACTGTATAATTCTGAATGGCGAAAAGCTAAAAAAATACCGCCATGCCCCCCCATACTAAAACCTGTTATTGCCCTTGCTTTTCTGTCGGCAATTGTTTTGAAATT
>JAYTXG010000469.1:0-1600 GCA_043743375.1 Sphingobacteriia bacterium | reverse complement strand
AGTAAGCATCCAAAAGTATCAGCTAAAATATCTGCCTTCTCAAATGATCTTCCCTCAACATAATTTTCTTGGTAAAATTCTACACCAATTCCATAAGAGATAAGTAATAGTGTTATGATTAATACAATTAGGTAACTAATTTTTTTTTTGGAAAATCTACTCACAACAGTAGAAGTAGTAAAACAAAGCGTAAAAAATATACCAATGTGAATGAATTTATCTAAGAAAGGAATTTTTAACCAATTTAATGTGGGCAAATTTTTACCAGGAATTGTAAATAAGTAAATGCTTCCGAAAAAGCAAAAGAGAAATAATAATAGGGGAAAAACTAAATGGTTTTTTTTCATATTGAGGGCTGCAAAGTAGTCCACTTTTCCAATAACTTTCTTAATTGCTCTATTGTAAAAGGTTTGGTAATAATATCTTTCATTCCAACAGCTAGGCAATCTGCTTCTGCTTCCTTTACTACATTTGCGGTCATTGCTACAATAATTGGAAGTTGATGAGTATTGCTTTTTAGTATTTCAATAGTTGCCTCTAGTCCATCCATCACTGGCATATGAATATCCATAAAAATAATATCATAATTATTCTTAATTGCCATATCATACGCTTCTTTACCATTATTAGCAATCTCAATAAGGTAGCCAATTTTTGCAAACATTTTTTTTGCCAATAATTGATTCATTCCATTGTCTTCTGCCACTAAAATTTTTATCATTTTCAAGTTGTTTTCTGGTAAATTATTTGTAGACACATGCGTTAAATGTGTATTTATACTTTTAACTAAATTAATTTGAACAGGGATAATAAAATTAAAAGTAGTGCCCTTGCCAACTTTACTTTCAATCCATATTCTTCCACCCATTTCTTCAATTATTTTTCTGCAAATAGAAAGTCCTAATCCGCTTCCACTATGCTTTCTGGTAGCGGAGTTATCTATTTGACTAAATGGTACAAAAAGATTTCGGATATGCTCTTCACTTATTCCTATTCCTGTATCAGTTATTGCAAATTGTAATTCTTGTAAAGATTCATCGATAGATAAAGAATTAACATCAATTTTTATAATACCATCTTCGGTAAACTTAATTGCATTGCCCACCAAATTAATTAATATCTGCTTGAGCCTACTCTCGTCTGCAATAATTTCCGCCTCTACTAGTTGGTTAATATTGATGATTAATTGAATATTTTTTTGAAGTGCATTTATTCTTGGAGAGCAAATAGCAACAACATTGTTAATGACTGACAGTAAGTTACAAGGGCCTTCAAACAACTCAAGTTTATCAGCTTCAATTTTAGAAATATCTAAAACATCATTAATGATCTCTAATAAAATAGTACTGCTTTGTTTAAGTGAATGCATTAATTCATCTTGTTCTGCGGATAGAGTGGTATGATTCATTAAATCAATTGTTCCTATAATGCCATTTAAAGGAGTTCTTATTTCGTGACTCATATTGGCCAGGAAATTCGATTTTGCTTTTGTGGCTTCTTCGGCTTGTATTTTGGTTTCTGATAAAAATTCACGCGACTCTTCTAAATCAATTGATTTTTTTATCAAATTATTTCTTTCAATATCGTATGTGCGTTTATA
>JAYTXG010000468.1:0-5340 GCA_043743375.1 Sphingobacteriia bacterium | reverse complement strand
TTTATGAAAACACAACTCTATTATTACTGTATTCAAGCAGAGAAATGTTTAAATTATTATCAAAACTTGCATATTTTGTAAGTTTTGATAATTCAATTTTACCCCAAAACACCCAACCCATTTGCGCGACAAAAATTATCTTTGCGTGACAAAAAATATTTTTTGCGACAGTTTATGACCAATTCTGTCGTGAAAGAGTTATATTTGTCGTGCAAAATTGTTTAAATACAGGGAATTTGCAAACAATATGGGCGAGTACAAAACGAAACAAGAATTAGCTCGAATTGAGACCGCGCTTGCTCAGTTTAAAGAAGGCGCATCTATCGAGGCCATTAAAAACGCCCTCAATCCGCCTATTGAGAAAAGAACCTTGCAGAGACGATTAGTAAAATTGCAAGAGATGGGCGTTATTTCAATATCTGGCCAAAGTAAGGCAACTCGCTATCATCTTATTCAAGTTACTCACGAAGAAACGTTCGTTTCCTCTCCCCTCCAAAACAAAGACGAAATTATTCCCCTCTCGCCAGAAGCTGCGGAGATAAAGAAAATCATTTCACAACCCAAAGAAAAAAGGATACCCGTTGCCTACAATATTGATTTTTTGATGGAGTATCGTCCAAATATTGATTCGTATCTAAGCAAAGAAGAAAAAGGAAAGCTTGCGGAACTTGGAAAAACAAAAGGCGTAGATCAACCCGCAGGGACTTATGCAAAAAATATCTTACAAAGAATTTTGATTGATCTTTCTTGGAATTCAAGTCGCCTTGAAGGAAACACATACAGTCTTCTTGAAACACAACGTCTTCTTGCTTTCGGAGATGCTGCCAACGATAAAACGGCAGAAGAAGCTCAAATGATTTTGAATCACAAAGAAGCGATTGAATTTATTATTGGCTCCGCAAACGAAATTCACTTCAACCATTATTTCATTGCAGGGCTACATGCGCTCCTTTCAAACAACTTGATGGCAGACCCGGACGCATCAGGGCGTCTTCGAACAATTGGCGTGGACATTGGTCATTCCGTTTATATGCCCTTGGAAATTCCACAACAGATCGAGGAAATGTTCGACATCATTCTGCATAAAGCAAATCAGATTAAAAACCCCTTTGAACAAGCATTTTTCGTTTCGGTTCATCTGCCTTACTTGCAGCCTTTTGAGGATGTGAACAAGCGAGTTTCTCGTCTTGCAGCGAATATTCCATTTATTAAGAACAATCTTTCTCCTCTGTCTTTCGTTGGCGTTCCAAAAGATATTTATATCTACGGCCTTCTGGCTATTTATGAGCTCAACAGAATAGACATTCTCAAAGATGTTTTCATATGGGCTTACGCACGCTCTGCCGCCCTTTATGCTGCCTTGCGCCAAACAGTTGGGAAGCCAGACCCATTCGTTTCAAAATACAGGCAGGAAATCAGAACCCTTATTTCAGAGATCGTATTGAATGCATTAGATTATAGAGAGACTGTGCAGAAAATAAAACAAGCGGCAGAGCGGCTTCCGCAAGAAGACCGAGTTCGGTTTACCGAGATTGTTGATACAGATTTGATGAACCTGAAAGAGAACAATATTGCGCGTTATTTTATCAGGCCTTCAGAATTCTATACATGGAAGGAAAAATGGGCTATTTAGGCACTACCTTGCCAAAAAGTTATTGTATGCAATTTCAATATGCATCTGATCTTCATTTAGAATTTTCCCAAAACAAAAAATTTTTAAAAGGAAATCCAATTCTCCCAAAGGCAAGTAATCTCAAAAACATTTTAATGTATTTAGCTGGTTTCTAGAATTTAATAAATAGGTAATCCAAACCACTTTAAAGTAATAAAATCACTTATTTATTTTAGGGCTTAATATAAATTGTTCCCTACTTACATTTTGTATTTTTTCTTTTGAGTAGTATGCCGGAAAATATTGGTCATTAGCCCAGGTTTCAAATAAATTTCGGTAATAGGGGCTGCTTGGATCTCCAGATTGGCCGGGCGTATTTATCATTAATGTTTTATCCCAATCTTTTGTATCTATTAATATTCTAAAACTTGCGCCACTCATTTGATTATCAGTTCCTCCAGTTGATCCAGGGGTTTGTCCACTTCCACCCCTTGGCAATGGTCCCAGATTCAATTGCTTTTGCAAATCGCTATTCACTAATGATGCTAAAGGATGCTCAAGGGTGATATGTTTGTATTTTGTTTGCCCATATACCCAATTTTTTATTTGAGGGCCTAGTTTTTTATTTAATGATGCAACAGCTCTTTCTAATGCATTTATTAATAAGTCGTTTCTTTGATCTATCGCATTCTTTCCAAAATATAAGTTGGGATTTTCTAACCTTTTGATAATTGAACTTATTTGAAAACTTATGTAGCTTTTTACACTTAAAGGAATAAATTTATTACTACATAATGCAGTAATTTCTTTTTCCCAAGCTACATAAATCCCAGCTGGAATACTGTATTTATCCAACACATAATTCCAACTTAGTAATAATTTTTTTGCTTCTAATAACATGCTATCTGTTAATTGTAGATTATTTAATAGAGGAACAATTTTACTTGCGGGCAAAGAATAATAATCTGTTTGCAAAGCACCCATACTTGCTAAATCAATTTTTTTATTGGGCCTTAGTACTTGATTAATTCTATCTCCTCTAAAAGGATCTGCCCAACTATATCCTATGGCATCCCATTTTGTATAGTCAGAAGGTGTTACATTTTGATTTGCTGTGGCAAAAAATCCTTGAGCAGGATTAAATGAATGTGGCCTTTCTTTAATCGGTAAAAAACCAGCCCATTCGTATCTACCATCTCCAGGCACAGGCACATATCCGCTAAAGTTTTTTCTTATTGGAATAATACCGACTACTTGCCATCCAATATTGCCTTTATTATCTGCCCAAACCATATTTTCGCCAGGAATATGACCGTAGGAACAAGCTTCTCTAAAACCTTCCCAATTTTCTGCTTGGTCTATCCTTAATGAAGCAAGATATGGTGCTCCACCGGGTTCCATCCAAGCAGCTTTAATTGCATATGCTTTATTATTTGCGGAATCTATAAAACAAATAGGACCATGAACACTGTAATTATAACTAACTTTTACAGGAGCACTATTTTTTACTTTTATACTATCATAAATAGTTCGCATATTTACCCACTCGCTTTTATACCAATATTGATTTAAATTATTTTTATTTAAATCATACACATATAAATCTTCTGCGTCGGTCTCAAAAATTGTTAAGCCCCATGCACCTTTTTGGTTATGGCCAATTGATACGCCAGGTATTTCTGGTTCTCCACCTCCAATCACATTCCATCCGGGTGCAACCAAGTGTACAATGTATCTTAAAGAAGGCACTGCAATTTTTCTGTGAGGGTCATTTGCAAGCAGTGGATAGCCATTTGCCGATTTATTTCCTGCAATAACCCAATTGTTACTTCCTTCCATTTCTTGACTTTGTAAAAACAAATCCTTCTCAATTACTACCGCTTTATTCATTACTGAATCTGCGTCTTTTTCTCCAATATCTATTTTTTTAAATACTAATTCATTTCTATAAGCATTGTACAATTCAAGAATATCTTTATCTAGTAAATTTGCATTTATAGCAGTATCCATTTTTAAGTTTGGCTGCTTCGGATGAAACCATACTATGTCTTTTACCTTTTCTTCCCCAACTTTATTAACTGCCCTAGCCAAATTTAATTCTTGTGCGATATTACCTAACAAACCCTGATGTCTGGATATTACTACTGCTGCTGTCCATTCTTTTGGTTGAATATGTAATAACTTAAATTCAATAGGTAGTTTACTTGGATTTAGATTTGCTTCTTTGATATAGGCATTCACTCCTTGCACAAATGAATTTATTATACTTACTCCACGAGGATGGTATCTTTCTAAATCTTTTTGAAGACTGCCTCTATATTGAAACAATCTTGTTCCAATATCTCTTTTTAATTCTCGCAATCCTAAAACTTCTGCAGTAGTTCCAGTTGCTTGTCTTCGCCATATTTCAAATTGAAACAATCTATCTTTAGCGGCGCAATATCCTTGCGTAAAAAATAAATCATATTCGTTTTGAGCATAAATATGATTAACACCCCATTGGTCTCTTAATACTTCTACTTTTTTTTGTAACCCCTTTACTTTTAAATTAATTTTTTGAGCCACTGAAAGATCGCCAATAAATAAGGTGGCCATTATTATTAAAAATAAATAAAATCTTTTAATGGTGTACTTGTTCGGCAGATTTTTCATATCAGTCTTGGATATAATCAAAAAAATTAACAGTTATTGCAAAGATGGTTTTGTTATTTGAATGTAGTTTTTCTTTTTTTTATTCCAATCAAATTAGCAATTGAATCTAGTACCCCCCGTAACCTCTAATTCTTTGTCATTTAATTTTGCTTGGTAAAAAATCTCTCAGCAGATTCCTTGTTTTTTTAAGCGGATGAACCGAAACTTTCGTCTATTCGACGCTTAAAATGCGGACTATATCCGTATATGCGAAAAATATTGATTATATTAATTGGATGATGCACGGAGTATGAGTGTATATATTTATCAACTATCAAACTGGCCTCGATTTATTTGGAATCAAGAATCAATAGCCCCATTATTACTAGCAATCAGCAATAAACAGGGCAGATTGCTTGGAAGAATGGAATCGATAGGTTTTGTATTGAAAGAAGAAGCAACACTACAAACCATTACACTTGATGTATTAAAATCGAGCGAAATAGAAGGTGAATTATTAAATGCAGATCAAGTAAGGTCGTCTGTAGTACGCAGATTGGGAATGAACTTTATAGGAATGGTGCCATCTGATCAAAATGTAGATGGAGTAGTTGAAATGATGATAAATGCAACCCATTTTAAATTGGTTAAATAATACAACCACAATTAATCCAATTATAAAAACCGCAATAGCCCATTTATGGTTTGTTTCTATACACCCATTCGAAGATGGTAATGGAAGAATAGCTAGAGCAATATCCGATATGCTGCTTGCTCGAGCAGATGGAACTGCTCAACGATTTTATAGTATGAGCAATCAAATAAGAAAGGAAAGAAATGCCTACTACGATATATTAGAAGCAACACAAAAAGGAGATCTTGATATAACAGAATGGTTACAATGGTTTTTAAATTGTTTAGATCGTTCCTTAAATGCAACCGATGAAACATTAAGTATTGTGTTGCAAAAAGCAACTTTTTGGAAAGCGAGTGCTACAACTTTATTAAACAGCCGACAAGTATTAATGATTAATAAACTATTAGATGGTTTTGTTGGGAAACTAAATAGTTCAAAATGGGGAAGTATAGCCAAATGC
>JAYTXG010000467.1:0-2230 GCA_043743375.1 Sphingobacteriia bacterium | reverse complement strand
AGAATTTTTAAAAGTATAGATGAAGACTTTAAGAAAAGAGGGTTAGTATTAGAACAATTATTAGTAAGAAATATAACCCTGCCAGCTAATGTAAAAACTTCTATTGAAGATAAAATAAAAGCAGAGCAAGATGCACAGAAAATGGAATTTGTATTACAAAAAGAAAAGCAAGAAGCAGAGCGGAAACGCGTTGAAGCGCAAGGTATAGCCGACTATCAAAAAATTATTAGTGCAGGCCTAGGCGACAAACAATTACAATACGAACAGATACAAGTGATGAAGGCACTTGTAACATCTCCTAATGCTAAAGTAATTGTTTTAGGAAAAGGAAATACACCAGTTATTCTTGATACGAAAGATGGTAAAAATTAGTCTTCATTAAAATTAATCGGCTTACTCCACAATCGAATAATCCACCAAAGAAGCAGGGTGAGGCTAGTAATAAACCAAATATAAAATAGGATATTACTAGTTGTAAAGTGATCGTGTATAAATGCATAATCATACATAATACCCATTGTAGAATTAATGGCTAGCCAAAATATTCCAACAGATATAGTATTTAAAATGCGAACTAAATATTCTCGAACCCCGGGTTCCAATTAGTATTTTTTAATTAAAGATATTACAAAAAGAAAAAGATATTGTTTACACTATCCAGTATTAATCAAAGCTTTGGTTACTCGCTGCTGCCAATTTCAATATCCTATCAAACTGAGCAGGGGTAAGGTCATTATAAAAATAATAAATAGGGTCTACTGCTACTCCATTTCTATGCACCTCATAATGTAAATGAGGGCCAGTACTTTTTCCAGTGGTTCCAATATATCCTATCACTTCGCCCCTCTTTATTTTTTCGCCAATACGAGCTTTAATTCGATACATGTGTGAATAGGTAGTTTCATAACCAAAGCCATGATAAATAACTACTCTATTGCCAAATCCACCAGTATTAAATCCTGCATCTCTTACAACACCATCCGCAGTTGCATAAATGGGTGTTCCAGATGGAGCAGTAAAATCAAGACCAGCATGCAACCTACGATCTTTATAAATTGGGTCAATTCTATAACCAAAACCAGATGCCACTCTATTCAAGTTTTTATTACTAACAGGTTGAATAGAAGGAATTGCAGCCAAAAGCTTTTCTTTATTTTTAACTAAATCTGCAATTTCTACGAATGATTTTGATTGATAAGCAATTCTTAATGAAAGATTATTCAATTGGTTGGCCATGCTGTTAATAAGCTCAGTTTCACCCAAACTTTGCACCAGCTTTACTTCTTTTTTAGTTTCAATATCTTTTACCCTCGCACTATCTGGTACAGGTGCAGATTCAAAAATGGAACGGTAAACATTGTTATCTCTATTCTCAATCTCATCCATTTGCAATTCTAATTGTTTGGTTCTTTCTGCCAATACACTATAATTTTGTTTTAAATCATCATTCTGTTGTCGCAAATACTTTTCTTTAGGTGAATCTATGTAGCGAAAAGTAATAGCAAAAATAATAATACCAGTTACTATTGAAGCAGCTATATAACCAATTACCTGCAATAAACGAACCCTAAGAGGAGTGGCAAGCCTCTCGTAACGCAATGTGTGTGTATTAAAAAAATATTTTACCTTCTTCATTAAGCATCAATCATAGGGCAAAGTCACCTAAATCCTTACCTTTGCCCACCTTTTAAATACCAACAAATATAGTTTCTACGCCCTAAATGGGCTATAAAAAGTAATGGAAGATGACGAGCGCCGAAATTCGCCAACAATTTTTAGCCTTTTTTGCTTCAAAAAAGCACCAAATCGTAGCATCCGCACCAATAGTGGTAAAAAACGATCCTACTCTGCTATTTACCAATGCAGGTATGAACCAATTTAAAGATTATTTTTTGGGAAATCGTAAACCAGCGTTTTCTAGGATAGCTGATACGCAAAAATGTTTACGCGTTAGTGGAAAACACAATGACCTTGAGGAAGTGGGTGTAGATACCTACCACCATACAATGTTCGAAATGTTGGGCAATTGGAGTTTTGGTGATTATTTTAAAGCAGAAGCTATTGCCTGGAGTTGGGAACTATTAACCGAAGTGTATAAACTAGATAAAGATCGTTTATATGTAACTGTATTTGAGGGAGACGAAAAAGAAGGCTTACCTCCCTCTAGCATTGCTTTAACTGAATGGAAAAAATTAGTGCCGGAAGATCATATTGTATTTGGAAATAAAAA
>JAYTXG010000466.1:0-1786 GCA_043743375.1 Sphingobacteriia bacterium | reverse complement strand
TCAAAATATTATGCTATTACTTATCTTGCCTGGGGACAAGTACTTATTGATTTGATAGTGATTGGTATAATTCTTTTCTATAACAAAAAATTATTTTTTTTTACCGGTAATGAAAAAGATTTTTAAAAAAATATATCATTTAATTCCTTTTAAAAAGGAAGTATTTACTGTTGTAAAAAAAATATGGACGCCATCCAAAAATGTGTTTCAGCATTTGTCATTTCACGATACAATTACTTTGCAGGCAGGGGAAGGAAAAAGTTTTAAGATGGTACATTACGGGTATAGTATTGAAAATGATTTATTTTGGGAAGGTTTATACAACGGATGGGAAAAATATTCATTGCGCATATGGTCAAGCCTTGCGGAAAAATCAACTGTAATTTTTGATATTGGTTCTAATACCGGTATCTATTCAATGTTGGCCAAAGCAATAAATCCCCAGGTAACGGTACATGCCTTTGAACCATTTAAGGCAGTGTACAATAAGTTGGCAAACAATGTAACAATTAATGGATTTCAAGTAAATGCAAATTGCCTGGCCGTTTCCAATTTTACCGGTAAAGCCCTGATTTATACCGACAATGAAGATTTTGCTTATTCTGTTACGGTTAATAAAAATTTATGGGTAAAAGATAAAGAATCTTTTAAGATAGATATAGATACCATTACATTAAAGGATTACATTGAGAAGAATAAAATTGATACAATAGATCTTATGAAAATAGATGTTGAAACACATGAGCCTGAAGTGATGGAGGGTTTTGCAGAATATTTTTTACGCTTTAAGCCCATTATTTTAATTGAAATATTAAATGAAGATATTACTGAAAAACTGAATCCCTATTTTGATACAGCTTTATTTGATTTCTACAATATAGATGAGCGTACCGGAATAAAAAAAGTGGATCGACTTTCAAAAAGCAATGATTACAATTTCCTGGTGGTGCCAAAAGAAAAAGCCCATTTATACGATGAGAAAAATTTTATTCATTATTGACAACCTTGCTGGCGGTGGCGCAGAAAGGGTAATCGTAAATATTGCGAATGGCTTTGTTGAAAATAATATTCCAGTAGAATTACTTGTTGGCAATAAAATAGGCGTTTACTTTGATATTTTACATCCATCAATTCCTGTTAGTGAAGTCGGGGGCATTTCATTACTAAAATATCTTCGGGTATTGCCTGCTATATTTAAAAAAAATAATTATACCCATATTTTTACTACTGGGCAATATGTTAGTGCTGCGGCTATTATTTCAAAACAACTGATTCACACACAAGCTAAAATTTATCAAACTCATCATTATTCTCACCCGGAAAAACGCAAACCCAGGTACTGGAAAGGCGATCTGCTTTTGAAATTCCTTTATTATTTTACTGTATCCTCTGCAGATAAAATTATTGCTGTAAGCAAAGGCAGTCTTGAATGGCTACGTAAATTCAGTCATAGAAAATTACCACAGGGTATATTTATTTACAATCCGGTTTTTGATAATACTATTTATAAGCAGGCAAATGAACCCGTCAATTTTCCAATAGACATAAACAATAAAACCGTGTTACTTACTGCTGGTAGGTTGACTGAAGAAAAAGATCATTTTACTTTAATTAAAGCTTTTTGTATTTACAAAAAAACTAATAATAAGTCCATATTGTTCATACTTGGCGCAGGCCCGTTTCAGCAAAATTTGCAACATTATATTGCCGCTCAGCAACTACAAAATGATGTAATATTGGTTGGCTTCGAAACCAATCCCTATAAATGGATGAACAAATGTGATGT
>JAYTXG010000465.1:0-1828 GCA_043743375.1 Sphingobacteriia bacterium | reverse complement strand
AGTTTAAATCCCTTTGTAGAGTTTTTAGACAAATATACTTTTGAACAAGGCAATCCTTATTTATTACCTGAGTTTAGTCATAATGTAGAGTTAAGTCACACTTTTAAAGGCATTTTAACTACCACATTAAACTATACTAATACAACTGATATTATTCAAGATGTATTAATTCAAAATAATGTTGCAAACGAAACTTATATCAAGAAAGAAAATATTGCCAACCAACAGCAATACGGTATTGCCATCAATTCATCCAATCAATTTACAAAATGGTGGAGTGGAAATATTTATGTAAATATTTTTCACAATGAATTTAGTGGAATTATAAATGGTGATCCTGTAAAACAAAATGCCACTACCGCGTTATTTAATGTGAGTCAGCAATTTAAATTTAATAAAGGATGGAGTGGAGAATTAAGCGGGTTTTATCAAACAGAAAGTTTAGATGGTTTATTTGTAATTCAACCATTTGGAGTTATTAATATTGGAATCGGAAAGCAAATTATGAAAAATAAAGGTTCAGTAAGATTAAATGTAAGAGACGTGTTTTGGTCGCAACAAATAAAAGGTACTGTAAAATACGGATCTATTGATGCTAACTTCCGTCAGTTTAATGATAATCGAGTAATAAATATTAGTTTCAATTATCGTTTTAGTAGAGGTAAAGCAGCAACTAGCCAACGTAAAAGAGGTGGGGCAGATGATGAACAAAGTAGAGTAGGAGCTGGAAAGAATTAACTATTTTTGTAAAAATATTATTTATGCCATCTTTCGATATTTCTAGCGCAGTTGATTTGCAAATTCTGGATAATGCCATCAATACGGTTAAAAAAGAAATTGCTACCCGATACGATTTTAAAGACACCACTGTAAAAGTTGATTTGAATAAGAAAGATTTTGTGGTTTCTTTAGAAGTTGGAAGCGATATGCAAATGAAACAATTGATTGATGTACTTATTAGTAGATCAATGAAACAGGGGATTGATGGCAATGCATTTGATTTTAGTAAAGATGCTTATCCTAGTGGCAAAGTGGTAAAAAAAGAAGTTACTGTACGAAACGGTTTAAAACAAGAGGATGCCAAGAAAATTGTGAAGATGATTAAAGACAATGGTTTTAAGGTTCAAGCTGCAATTATGGATGATATTATTAGAGTTACTGGCAAGAAATTAGATGATTTACAGGAAGTTATCGCAAAATGCAAGTCGGGTGATTTTGGAGTGCCACTTCAATTTGTGAATATGAAAGGATAAAATAAGCTTAATTATCGTTTCTTTTGGTGAAAACAGCAAAGTTTACTAATTTCGCATTCCAAATTAATAATCGTACGGCCAAATCCGTACCACCTAAAACAAATTATATGAAGCAAGGTATCCATCCAGAAAGTTATCGTTTTGTTGTTTTCAAAGATATGAGTAACGGTACAACTTTCTTGAGCAAATCAACCGCACAAACAAAAGAAACCATTACTTGGGAAGATGGTAAAGACTACCCAGTGATAAAATTGGAGATTTCTAATACTTCCCACCCTTTTTATACAGGTAAAAACGTATTGGTTGATACTGCCGGTAGGATTGACAAGTTTAAAAAGCGTTACGCAAAAAAAGACTAACTCAATTTTTTTAAAATACAAATCCTGCTTAAATAAGTGGGATTTTTTTTTGCTTACATTGATTAACTTTACAGTCAATACAATAAACATGCAATTAGATATTCTAGCTTTTGGAGCTCATCCAGACGATGTAGAACTAGGATGTTCAGGGGCATTGCTTTCCGCTCATGCTGAGGGTAAAAAAACAGGAATAATAGATTTAACCCAAGGTGAATT
>JAYTXG010000464.1:0-1908 GCA_043743375.1 Sphingobacteriia bacterium | reverse complement strand
AAAGGTCAACATAATTCAAAGTCAATTACTTTAGATAATGCAGGAAATATTTATGTAAATATTGGTGCACCATCTAATGTTTGTCAAGAACAAGATCGCCAACAAGGATCTAAAGGAAAAATGCCTTGTCCCATTTTAGAAACCGCGGGAGGAATATGGCAGTTTAAAGCAGATCAACTAAATCAATCTTATAAAGAAGGGGTTCATTATGCAACTGGAATTAGAAACTGTGTTGGATTAGATTGGAACACAGAGGTAAATGAGTTGTTTGTTACGGTACATGGAAGAGATATGTTATTTCAACATTATCCATCATTTTATGATCAAAAGAGAGGTGCCGAATTGCCTTCAGAAACTTTTTATATGATAAAAAAAGGGGATGATTGTGGTTGGCCTTATGTTCATTGGGATCATTTGCAAAACAAAAAAATATTAAATCCAGAATATGGCGGTGATGGCAAATTAACTGGTGCCGAAAAAGCAATTAGTCCGTTGGTTGGTTTTCCAGGTCACATGGCTCCAAATGCTTTATTAATGTATACTGGCAATCAGTTTCCTGCTAAATATAAGAACGGCGCTTTTATTGCTTTTCATGGTAGTTGGAATAGAGCGCCAGAACCACAAGAAGGATTTTATGTTGTATTTGTTCCAATGAAAAATGGTAAACCTACAGGTAAATGGGAGGTTTTTGCTGATGGTTTTTCAGGAATGGAGAGTGTTACTAACTTAAGCGCAGCGAAATATCGACCTTGTGGATTAGCACAAGCCCCAGACGGCTCATTGTATGTTTCGGACGACAATAAAGGAAATATTTGGAAAATTAGTTACAAAAAATAACCACTTAATTAATGAAAAAATTATTTGTTAGTAGTTTATTAATTGTTGGAATTGTTGCAATACTTCAATCACAAACCGGGGCAACATCTAGCAAAGCAAAAGGCAAAGAAGTGTACAACAAATATTGTTTGGCTTGTCATCAATCCGATGGTGGTGGAGTGCCAAGAATGAATCCACCATTGAGTGGAACAGAATATGTTAATGGCAATAAGCAGAGAATAATTGGTATAGTGTTAAAAGGGTTGAATTCTCCTCTCGAAATTAATGGGGAGACCTACGAAAATCCAATGGCTTCACATGCATTTTTAAAAGATGAACAAATTGCAAATGTGTTAACTTATGTTAGAAGTTCATTTGGCAATAAATCATCAGCAATAACTGCTACCGAAGTAAAAGCGGTAAGAGCAAAAATGAAGTAATGAAAAAAGTTTTATTTGTAGATAGAGATGGGGTTGTATTAGAAGAACCTCCGAGCGACTTTCAAGTTGATTCTGTAGAAAAAACCAGTTTTATTCCTGGTGCTATCACCGCTTTATCTATGATTGCTGCTGATTTTGATTTTTATAAAGTAATGGTTACCAATCAAGATGGATTAGGTACTGATAGTTATCCCGAAAATACTTTTCATCCCTATCACGATTTGATGATTAGAATTTTAGCTGGTGAGGGTTTTGTTTTTGATGAAATGGTTATTGATAAAACTTTTGCAGCAGACAATAAAACTACCCGAAAACCTGGTACAGCATTGTTAAAACATTTTATTGATAATGATCAATTTGATTTAGCAAATTCTTTTGTAGTTGGGGATCGTTGGAGTGATATTCAATTGGCTAAAAATTTAGGATGTAAAGCAATTTATTTAAATTCGCACCTACATGAATTAACCATAGAGCAGGAATACGATTTTGCTTCTACAATAGTTTTAGTTGCGTCTACTTGGAAAGAAATTTATACTTTCCTAAAATTAGGTTTGCGCAAAGTATCTCATGAGCGAAACACCAACGAAACGAAAATTCATATTAAGTTGAATTTAGATGGATCCGGCAAAGCCAATATTCATACGGGGTTGGG
>JAYTXG010000463.1:0-1614 GCA_043743375.1 Sphingobacteriia bacterium | reverse complement strand
TGGTTCAACAAGTTCAACTTTTGTTGCAAAAATGCTCATATTGGCTCTTGGTATGGCAATACCTAAAATCATTCCAGGAAGTCTGCAATAGGAGAGTGGGCCACCTTCTACAGTAATTTGATCGGTGTAATAAGCAATAATATAAACAGAATCTAGTATAATACTCACAGCCTTTCTGCATTCAAAACCTGCAATATCTCTTATCTCATTGGTCATTTGCCATTTTACATTTCTGATGGAATCATTTATTAAAAATGTTTCGTCGAATACAGCTTGTTTTTTACTAAAAATTCCTTGCTTTAAATCGGTAAAAATAATATCCTCCGAAGATTGGTCGTCCCCAAAAAATGGAATTTTAACATCAGATTCTTCTCCTTTTTGAAATAGTGTTTTATCTTCTGTAAAAAATAAATAATGTGAGGTAGTTCTGTATTTGGGAATTTTATCTTTTAAATTCTCCAACCAACTATCGCCCTCTATTTCTTTGTGAATATTTACTTTTTTTTCAAAAGTGATTTTGCCTTTAGTAATAAATTGGGTTTGAGCAATGTTAGCAATTGAAATAAAATGAAGCAATGCCAATAGAATTAGTTTATTCATCGTCTTCATCATTATCTTGTTTTTTATTTTTATTGAATTTCCATCTTAGCGTCACCAAAGCAATACGTTGTAGAGTAGTAAAACTACTTTCAGTTATAAAATTGCTACTAATATTTCTATTGAAATTAATTCGTTGATTAAGGATATCGTTCACAGATATAATAGCAGTTAAGTTACGCTTTTTCGAAATCCTTTTTTCCAAAGAGGCATTCCACTCAAAAACATTATTACTTCTGTCGGTGGGATTTAGTTTTTGTCGATAATTATAATCCATATCGGTATTAAAAACTAATTGGTGTTTAAAAGTATAGCTAAAATATCCGTAAACATTTTGGGACCAAAATTTAGTAATAGCTTCTTTGTTAATAGTGGAGGATGAAAAATTATAACTTGGTCTATAATTTATATATAAACTCATTTTTCTCTCTTTAGAATAACTTGCATTAACTCCAATGCCTCCATTAAAAGTTTGGGTTATATTCTCTAATGTATTCACAAAATTGGTATTTCTACTACCACCAACTCTTGGATCTAGTCCTACATTAACCTCCGAACCTTTTATTTTAATTCTATAATTAAAACCAATATTATAATTAAAATTTCCTTGAACATTTACGGTTTGTGTAACTCTTCTGCCCAATGAATCTACACTGCTTTTTGAACTAAATGCATTTTCAATAAAATTTAAAGATCCATAGCTCCAAATACTTTTACCAGTTAATACCTTATATTCATTGAATCTAAAATTGATATTATGATTAAAGGCTGGTTTTAAATTTGGATTTCCTACAATGATGCTTAATGGGTCGTTGTTGTTAATAATTGGTTGGAGTTGTGATAAATTGGGTTGTTGTGTACTTCCATCATAATCAATGCCTATGCTACTATTGGTCGAAAATTTATATTGAAAACTAGTTGTAGGAAAAAAGTTAATGAATTTTCTGGCAAAGGAAGAGTCGTTAAATAAATTGGTTTGTTTTAATGCTAAGTCTTGAATAGCTAAACCTGCTTTTA
>JAYTXG010000462.1:0-3225 GCA_043743375.1 Sphingobacteriia bacterium | reverse complement strand
GGAAAAACAGTTGTATTAATAGACGATGTATTGTATACAGGTAGAACAATTAGAGCCGCACTTGATGCATTACTCGATTTTGGTAGACCTTCAAAAGTTTCATTGTGTGTTTTGATTGATCGAAGATTTAGTCGTGAACTTCCAATTCAACCTGATTATGCTGGTAAAGCAATTGATACTATTGTATCTGACCGGGTAAAAGTTAATTGGACTGAAACAGCAGAAAAAGATGAAGTGGTCCTTGTTTAATAAATATTAATTAGCTTTGATTTTTAATGAAACTATCTACCAAACACTTACTTGGTATTAAAGACCTCACAAAGGAGGATATCCAACTTATTTTATCTACAGCCGAACAGTTTAAAGAGGTTTTACAAAGACCTGTAAAGAAAGTACCATCCCTACGAGATATTACCATTGTTAACCTGTTTTATGAAAATTCTACAAGAACAAGAATGTCTTTTGAACTTGCCGAAAAACGACTTTCTGCTGATGTGCTCAATTTTTCTGCAAGCAGCTCCTCAGCTGCAAAAGGAGAAACACTATTAGACACAGTAAATAATATTTTGAGCATGAAGGTAGATATGGTGGTAATGCGCCATAGTGCTTCTGGCGCACCTCACTTTTTGGCCAAACATATTCCTGCTGCAATAATAAATGCAGGGGATGGAATTAACGAACATCCTACACAAGCATTATTAGATGCATTTTCGATGAAGGAAAAATTAGGCAGATTAGAAGGATTAAAAGTTGCTATAATAGGTGATATCATGCATAGCAGGGTGGCCTTGAGTAATATGTATTTGCTTAAGAAAATGGGTGCCGAAATAATGGTGGTCGGTCCACCTACACTAATTCCAACCTATATAGGCGAGGCATTAGGCGTTCGTGTTACTTATAATCTGCAAGAAGCATTAAAATGGTGTGATGTTGCTAATGTTTTGCGCATACAATTAGAACGCCAAAACCAACCTTTATTTTCTTCCTTAAGAGAATACAATTTGGCGTATGGCATTAAACAAAAAAATTTAGAAAGCCTCGGAAAAGATATTGTGATAATGCATCCTGGACCTATTAATAGAGGCGTAGAATTAGATAGCGATGTGGCAGATGGAAAATACTCAATCATTCTTAACCAAGTAGAAAATGGGGTGGCAGTTAGAATGGCCGTTCTTTATTTATTAGCTGGAAGAGAAAGTGATTAACAATTAATATTATGCAAAGAATCTGTTTATTTCCAGGAACATTTGACCCAGTTACTTTGGGGCATACCGATATCATTAACAGGGCTTTGCCGCTGTTTGATAAAGTAATAATTGGTATAGGAATTAATTCTTCTAAAAATCCTATGTTCAGTGCAGCACAGAGGATGGAATGGTTCAATGAAATTTATAAAAATGAACCTCGAGTGGAGAGTGTTGTATATGATGGATTAACAGTTCATTACTGCAAAACAATTGGAGCTCGATTTATTTTGAGAGGTATACGCTATGTAAGCGACTTTGAATATGAAAAAACGATTGCAGATGCCAATAGAACAATGGATAATAATATTGAAACTATTTTTTTAACAGGTGAACCTAAATATACTTCAGTTGCTTCCACAATTGTAAGAGATATTATACGTAATGGAGGTGATGCATCTCCTTTTTTACCTGAAGCGGTTGTTAATACTTTAAAACATAAAATAATTGTATAGTGAATATTTGGTTTAAAAAAGATTTGAGCTTAAGCGATTTTAACGGCTTAGGAAAAAGTACAATGGGTGAACATATTGGGATTCAATTTTCAGAAATTGGCGACAATTTTCTTAAAGCTACCATGCCTGTAGACCATCGTACAATGCAGCCTTATGGTTTATTACATGGAGGGGCTTCAGTTACTCTTGCAGAAACTTTAGGAAGTGTTGCTGCTGCAATGGTGGTAGACCCTAATAAGTTTATTTGTGTTGGACAAGAAATTAATGCCAACCATCTAAGAAGTGCTAGATCTGGTTTAGTTACTGGAATTACTCACCCAATACATATTGGTGCATCTTCGCAAGTTTGGGAAATAAAAATTTATGAAGAAACGGGGAAGATGATTTGTATAAGCAGAATTACAGTGGCTATTCTGAAGAAAAAAGGGTAATTACTTCAATAATAGTAGGATATGTTTTTGTAAAGTACACGGGTAATTCTTTAAATGGCACCCATTTAATTTCGGTGATATCTTCCTCAACTTGTGGAATTAAAGGAGCGTGGCCAAATACCAACATGTGGTACCAGTGGCTCTCTTTAATTACTTCTTCATTTAAATAAGTATCAAAATATTCGTGTAATGTTACGGTAATGAACTTACCCAAATGAATTGCCATTAATCCTGTTTCTTCCTGTACTTCTCTTACAGCGCAAGCCTTAATAGTTTCGCCTATATCTTGTTTGCCTTTGGGTAAATCCCAAAAACCTCTTCTAAAGATCATTAATAGTTCGTTTTTTTCATTGGTAACCAAACCGCCTGCAGCAATTATTCGCTTTTTTTCCATTTTATCAAAACTCAATTAAATTTTGTCATTTTCCAATTCAAAAATTGGTTTTACTTTCGTAGGATGACAAACGAAATGGCTGTTGCAGAAAAATTATTACAAATAGAAGCAGTAAAATTGAGTGCAGATAAGCCTTTCACATGGGCAAGTGGTTGGAAAAGTCCTATTTATTGCGATAATAGAAAGGTATTGTCATTTCCTTATATACGCGATTTTATAAAGAGTGAACTTTGTAACGTAATATTCGAGCATTTCCCCGAAGCTGATGTCTTAGCAGGTGTTGCAACTGCAGGAATACCATGGGGAATTATGGCTGCTGATCAGTTAAAATTGCCATTTATTTATGTTCGTCCGAAACCAAAAGAACACGGATTAGGCAATCAAATTGAAGGTAATTTTACAAAAGGGCAACGCGCATTGGTTATAGAGGATCTTATAAGTACAGGCAAAAGCAGCTTACAAGTTGTAGATGTTTTGAGGGATGCAGGAGTGGAAATTGTTGGTATGGTTTCTATTTTTACCTATGGGTTTGATATAGCAGTAAAAGCTTTTGTAGATGCTGGTGTTGTTACAAGATCACTTACCAATTATAAAGCAATGATCAATTTGGCCATTGAGAAAGGAATTGTTACCCCAGAAAATAAAGCCCTGTTAATGAATTGGAGCGAGGATCCTGCGGGATGGAATGTGTAGAATTATGA
>JAYTXG010000461.1:0-4567 GCA_043743375.1 Sphingobacteriia bacterium | reverse complement strand
ATGAAGACGGGCAGAGATATTGCCATAGCAGCATTATTAGGCGCCGAAGAATGGGGAGTAGCAACTGCGGCATTAATTGTTGAAGGATGTATTATGATGAGGAAGTGCCACATGAATACTTGCCCGGTTGGGGTTGCAACACAAGATGAAGCTTTGCGAAAAAGATTTACTGGAGATGCGGACCATGTGGTAAATTTTTTCAAATTCATCACACAAGAGTTAAGAGAAATTATGGCAGAGCTTGGCTATAAAACGGTGAATGAAATGATTGGTCAAACTGAAAACCTACAACAAAAACAAAATAGCACGCATTGGAAATACAAAAATTTAGATTTATCGAAAGTTTTATTTAAGGAGCCAGATTTATCAAATACAGGGTTGTATAAACAAGAAGAACAAGATCATGGGTTGGCAGATGTATTAGATTGGCGGTTATTGAGTGTAGCACAAAAATCAATCGAAACAAAAGAAAAAGTAACAGCATCATTTGATATTAAAAATACAGATAGAACTATTGGAACTATTGTATCAAATGAAATTACCAAAGTATATAAAGGAGCTGGTTTACCTGATGATACAGTTCATTTTAAATTCAGTGGAACAGCGGGACAAAGTTTTGGTGCATTTAATACTAAAGGATTAACACTAGAATTAGAAGGAGATGCAAATGATTATTTTGGCAAAGGTTTAAGTGGTGCAAAGCTGATAATTTATCCTTCATCAAAAGCAACATTTATTGCAGAGAATAATAGCATTATTGGTAATGTAGCTATATATGGTGCAACTTCTGGAGAGGCATATATCAGGGGGAAAGCAGGGGAAAGATTTGCAGTTCGTAATTCAGGTGCAATGGTTGTAACAGAAGGTGTTGGTGATCATGGATGCGAATACATGACAGGCGGCATAGCCATTATTTTAGGAGATACTGGAAGAAATTTTGCAGCCGGAATGAGCGGCGGCATTGCTTATGTATATGATGTTAATAATGAGTTTGCCAATAAATGTAATATGGAAATGGTGGAATTAGATCCAATAGGTGAAGAAGATATTAATACCCTTAAAAAAATGATCAGCAATCATTTCAAATATACAAAAAGTACAGTTGCTGGTTTTATTTTAAAAGATTTTGATAATCAGCTAAAGAACTTTATAAAAGTATTTCCTTCAGACTATAAAAAGGTATTACAAAAAGCCAAAAAAAAATTAACTCTTAACTCATAACTCTTAATTCATATGGGCAAACCAACAGGCTTTTTAGAATTTACTAGAGAATTACCAGAAAAACGTTCCCCAGAAGAAAGAGTAAACAATTACAATGAATTTATAGAACGTTATCCCGAAAAAAAACTAAATCAACAAGCTGCAAGATGTATGAATTGTGGTGTTCCATTTTGCCATAATGGTTGCCCTCTTGGAAATATTATTCCAGAATTTAATGATGCAGTTTATAAAGAACGCTGGGAAGAAGCTTATGAAATATTGACTGCTACTAATAACTTCCCTGAATTTACAGGAAGAATTTGTCCCGCCCCCTGCGAAACCGCCTGTGTTTTAGGAATAAATCAGCCAGCAATTGCCATTGAAGAAATTGAAAAGCATATTATTGAAATTGCATTTGATAAAGGTTTTGTGCAACCCAAAAAACCAACATTAAAAACCGGAAAAAAAATAGCAATTATTGGTTCAGGTCCAGCGGGATTAGCAGCTGCTGCCCAATTAAATTATGCCGGACATACAGTTACCGTTTTTGAGCGCGATGATGCACTCGGAGGATTATTAAGATATGGAATACCCGATTTTAAATTAGAAAAATGGGTTATAGATAGAAGGGTAAAGCTAATGGAGGAAGAAGGTGTAGTATTTAAATGCAATGCTAATGTTGGGGTAAATATATCTATCAATGATTTACTAAGAGAGAACAATGCTATAGTATTGGCTGGCGGTTCTACTGTTCCTAGGAATTTAAATATAGAAGGTAGAGAACTAAAAGGGGTTCATTTTGCAATGGACTTTTTAAAACAACAAAATAAAAGAGTAAGTAATAAAGAAATTACAGAAGTACCTATTTCTGCAAAAGGAAAGTATGTAATTGTAATTGGTGGTGGAGATACAGGAAGCGATTGTGTTGGAACATCTAATCGGCAAGGCGCAGCAGGTATTACACAATTTGAATTGATGCCCAAGCCACCTCAATTGAGAACAGAAAATATGCCTTGGCCTCAATTTCCAATGATACTTAAAACAACATCTTCGCATGAAGAAGGTGCAAATAGAGAATGGGCAGTAGCTACTAAAAAGTTTATTGGTAATGCAAACAATGAATTAGTTGCAATAGAAATTGTTGATTTAGAATGGAAAATTGGATCAGATGGCAGAACAGCAGGTTTCGAAGAAATTAAAGGAACAGAAAGATCCATTCAGTGCGACTTAGCATTTTTAGCAATGGGGTTTTTGCATCCACAACATCACGGACTTTTACTTCAAATGGAAGTGGAATTAGATGAAAGAGGAAATATTAAGGCTTCAGAGAAGTTATTTCAAACCAATATTCAGAAAGTATTTACAGCTGGAGATATGCGAAGAGGTCAATCTTTGGTTGTTTGGGCAATAAGTGAAGGAAGAGAATCTGCGAGGAAAGTTGACGAGTTTTTGATGGGATCATCAATTCTTGAATCAAAAGATGAAAGCTATTTGATGAATACTTAACATATATTAATTAATTATACGTAATAAAACCTATCATTATGATAGGTTTTTGTATTTAAAATCATTTTTTAATCATAATTTTAAAATTAATAACCATATTAAATTTTAATTAATATATTAAATTGTTTTATTTTACACAATATTTATATAATTTAGCTAAACAATAAATATATTAATTAATAACGTAATATTTAATCTATGCCGAAATCAACAGCAAAACAATTAGCGCCTTTTTTAGTACTCATGGCAGTTGCCATCGGTGCTTTGTTTATTCCGTCTCTGCCCAATTTTAATGATGGTGGAAAATACAGTGGCTCCGATATAGCTTGGATTATTGTAGCAACGGCAATGGTCTTTTTAATGACCCCAGGTCTTGCATTCTTTTACGGAGGAATGGTTCATCGCAAAAATGTAATATCCACTATGATAAAAAGTGTAGTGGCTGCAGGAGTAGTAAGTATTCTTTGGGTTTTTGTGGGATATAGCCTCTGTTTTGGAGAATCAATTGGAGGCATTATCGGTAACCCATTTACACACATGTTCTTTAAAGGAATAAACTCCGGAGCACCATGGAGCTTAGCGCCAACTATCCCTTTAGGATTATTTGCATTGTTTCAATTAATGTTCGCCATTATTACTCCAGGATTGGTGGTAGGTGCAGTAGCTGAAAGAATTCGATTTACAGCTTATATATTATTTATCGCACTATTTAGCTTGCTGGTTTATGCCCCAATTGCACACTGGACATGGCACCCGGATGGATTCTTATTTAAAATGGGCGCATTGGATTTTGCAGGTGGTACAGTTGTACATATTTCCGCTGGTTGTGCTGCGCTTGCTGGCGCATTGGTATTAAAACGCCGTCAGGCTCATATAGAACATAGAGAAATTCCTCCAGCAAATATTCCTTATGTATTAATTGGCACAGGATTGCTTTGGTTTGGATGGTTTGGCTTTAATGCAGGCTCGGCATTAGGCGCAAATGCACTTGCAGTTTCTGCTTTCGCAACTACCAATACCGCGGCAGCAGCAGCTGGATTATCATGGATGTTTTTTGATGTTATAAGAGGCAAAAAACCTTCTGTTTTAGGTTTCTGTATTGGCGCAGTTGTTGGTTTGGTTGCCATCACCCCAGCTGCAGGATTTGTTGCAGTTCCACAAAGTATTTTTATTGGATTTATAGCTGCAATCATCTCAAATATTGCAGTGTATTATAAAAGCAAGTCTACATTAGATGATACACTAGATGTATTTCCTTGCCACGGTATTGGCGGAATTGTAGGAATGCTCATGACTGGTATTTTTGCCACTAAAACAGTAAATTCAGCTGGTGCAGATGGACTATTTAATGGTAATAGTACTTTCTTTTTTATACAAGTAAAAGCACTTTTAATTGTTGTTTCATACAGTTTTGTTGTTTCTTTTGGAATTTTTAAATTTATTAATCTAGTGTTGCCGCTAAGAGTTAGTTCCGAAGAAGAAGAACAAGGTTTAGATGCTTCACAACATGATGAAAAATATGGACGCTCTCCACAATTAGCATAATTCACACAAAAAAATAAGGTACAGCCATGTAATAAACCCCTGATCAGGTTTATAGGCTGTACCCATTTATTAATCATAAAACAATTACAATGTTAAAGAAAATTTTAACCGGATTAACTTGTTCATTAAGCTTTTTAACAATTGATGCACAAACAGATTCAACAAAAAAGTCAACTACCACCTTTTCAGGCTCTTTAGATGGATATTACCGGTACAATTTTGCAGATGCGTCCAGCAAAACCAACAATTTAACCAGTTTTACCAACTCTCAAAACTCTTTTGAACTCGGAATGGCATCAGCCCGAGTTGACCAAAC
>JAYTXG010000460.1:0-3364 GCA_043743375.1 Sphingobacteriia bacterium | reverse complement strand
AGCACTAAAAAATCTACCACCACTCAGCGCGGTATTGCTAGCAAGCCCAGTTTCATTGTTTTGATGGGCTTTTTTGTTGAATTTATTTAACAGCATGTTGTTCTGTATTCTTGGTTGAAGATAACTCATACAAGCCTATCTTTGCGCCCTTATGAAATTGATTAGAAATTTTTGTATTATAGCTCATATTGATCACGGCAAAAGTACGTTGGCGGATAGACTGTTAGAACACACTAAAACTATTGGTGAAAGAGATATGATGAACCAGGTTTTAGACGATATGGACTTGGAAAGGGAGAAGGGTATTACGATTAAAAGTCACGCCATTCAAATTAAGTATACTTACAAGGGTGATGAATACACATTTAATTTAATTGATACGCCTGGTCACGTAGATTTTAGCTATGAGGTTAGTAGGGCATTAGCTGCTTGTGAAGGAGCTTTATTGTTGGTAGATGCTTCACAAGGAATTCAAGCACAAACCATCAGTAATCTTTATTTAGCTATTGGCAATAACCTCGAAATTATTCCAGTAATCAATAAGATTGATATGGATGGGGCTAAAATTCCGGAAGTTACCGATCAGATAATAGATTTGATAGGTTGCAAACAAGAAGATATTTTATTAGCAAGTGGTAAATCGGGTATAGGGATTGAGGAAATTTTGCAAGCAGTTTGTGAACGTATTCCAGCTCCAAAAGGTAGTGTGGATGCTCCTTTACAAGCACTCATTTTTGATAGCGTATACAATAGTTTCCGTGGTATTATTGTTTACTACCGAATTATGAACGGAACATTAAAGAAGGGTGATAAAATTCGGTTTGTAGCTTCTGGTATGGATTATATTGCTGATGAAGTTGGGGTACTAAAATTAACGATGACGCCTAAAGATCAGGTGAGTGCAGGAGATGTGGGATATATTATTACAGGAATTAAAAATGCCAAAGAAGTTAAAGTAGGAGATACCATTACATTGGCTAATAATCCGGGCGAAATGATTCATGGATTTGAGGAAGTGAAGCCGATGGTATTTGCAGGTATTTTTCCGGTTAACACCGATGAGTTTGAAGAGTTGCGCGATTGTATGGATAAGTTACAATTGAATGATGCGTCGCTCACTTTTGAATTAGAAACTTCGCAGGCTTTGGGTTTTGGATTCCGTTGCGGGTTCCTTGGTTTATTGCACATGGAAATTATTCAGGAAAGATTAGAGCGCGAATTTAATCAAACAGTAATTACAACAGTCCCTAACGTAAGCTTTAAAGCCTATACCACTAGAGGAGAAAAAATTCAAGTAAACAACCCTGTTGAAATGCCTGATCCTGTTAAGGTTGATCGGATTGAGGAGCCATTTATAAGGGCTCAAATTATTACATTGCCAGATTATATTGGAAATATTATAACGCTTTGTTTAGGTAAGCGAGGAATATTAATTAACCAAAGTTATTTAACTACAACAAGGGTTGAATTAATTTTTGAAATGCCTTTAACAGAAATTGTTTTCGATTTTTATGATAAATTGAAGAGCTCTACAAGAGGATATGCTTCATTCGATTATACGCCAATAGACAATAGGGTAGCTGATATTGTAAAAATGGATATTTTATTGAACAATGAAAAAGTAGATGCGTTGAGTGCATTAATTCATAGAGGTAGGGCACAAGATTTTGGTAGAAAGTTATGTGGAAAATTAAAAGAATTATTACCAAAGCAACAGTTCCAAATATCAATACAAGCAGCTATTGGTGCAAAAGTAGTTGCCCGCGAAAGTATCAGCGCAATGCGTAAAGATGTAACCGCCAAATGTTATGGTGGTGATATTAGCCGTAAGCGCAAATTATTAGAGAAGCAGAAAGAAGGTAAGAAGAGAATGCGCCAAATTGGTAACGTAGAAATTCCACAGGCGGCTTTCTTGGCAGTGCTTAAGCTCGATTAATAGTTGAGTACTTCCGAAACATAAACCCATCTGCCTAGTTCCCATTTAAATCCTTCAATTGGCCCGAGCGGGACTAATGTATGCTTTTTATTTACTTCTCCCGTTTCGCTAACAAGCTTTGCAAATACAATACGATCTATTTCAGGATCGAAATTTAGTTTTGCATTGGCTTCTTTTTTAAATTCTAAACAAAAACGATATGCGGGTTGTGGGGGTTTAGTAGGGTCATTTGGATAACTAAAATACCTGCCTCCAAATACTGGTTTATTATTGTTGTTGAATGTTAATACTTCCACCCATTTTTTAGTAGTTCTTGCATCGTTTTCATCATAGCCTATTAAAGTATAGTATTTTTTATTGTTATAGCTCTTCATTACAATATTGTAATACAGCGCACCAATCCAATTTTCATTGGTTCTTACAGAATCAACGGGCCGATCAGTAAAATCTGAACCATCATACAATGGTATTAATTTTAATGATCCATCTACTGTTTTAAGTTGAATGGCACCTTTGTATCTGTAATAAGTAAAGTCTTTCATTAACTGCCAAGTAATAATACGAAAGCTGCTATCAGGCGCATACAATCTTGAAATTGTTTTTAATGAATCAAATGCATAATTAAAAGAGTAAGGTATTTTTAACGCTTGTACGAGTGATCGGGTAAACAAACTATCTGCTCTTAATCGATCAATCATTTCTTCTGCATTCACAATATCGAAAGCATACCTTTTTATGGTACTTTCAGTTGAACGCAAAGCTCTTTTATCTGCTGCAGATTGGGCATTTAAACTGATCAAACTAATTGAAATGAGTAGTAGAATTAGAGTTATTCTAGTTGGGTTCTTACACATATTATAATGGTAATGTACAATCTAAAACTAGTATTATTAAAACTCGAATCCAATTTTAGCTTTTTCTTAAACTATTACAGGCTTCTGCAAAAGAAAATAAATCGGGGAAACGGAGATCAGTTTGCGGGTTCGGAAAAGAAACTTCCGGATGAGTTGTAGCAACAAAAACAGTGTGCATGCCAGCGTTTCGCCCAAAATTCATATCACTAATTCTATTTCCCACCATGATGCTTTTGGTAAAATCGATTTCAGGGTAATCTTGCTTGGCCTGAAAAGCCATACCGGGCTGAGGTTTGCGATTTGGACTATCATCTGCTAAGTCGGTACAAAAATAAATATGATTAATTTTTCCTCCAGCCATTTCAATGGTATGGAGCATTTTTTGATGAATATTGGTTAAGTCGTTCAGTGTCATTAACGCTTTGCCAATACCTTTTTGGTTGGTGGTAATAAAAATATGTTTAAAGCAATTATTCAATAAAGCAATTGCAGCTACTGTTTTTTCGTAAAATATAAACTCTTCCCAATTACGGATATAGTCATTCTTCTTTTCGTGATTGAGCACTCCATCACG
>JAYTXG010000459.1:0-1895 GCA_043743375.1 Sphingobacteriia bacterium | reverse complement strand
AAAACCTTCCTCCACTAACATCATTTACCAACGATGCACCCGCATTAACTGCTTCAATTACCACAGTTGGATAATAACTATCAATAGATAAATAAGTATTCGGAAAAGCACTATGAATGGCCTTAATTACTGGCAAAACTCTTAATAACTCTTCTTCCTCGCCAATTATAGATGCATCTGGTCTGGTACTTTGTCCGCCTATATCCAAAATACTAGCTCCTTCATTAATCATTTTAGCCGCCATTTCAACAGCAATGTTAATAGAGGAAATTCTACTGCCACTATAAAACGAGTCGGGGGTTGCATTGATTATCCCCATAATTTGAGGTTGATCAATTGTAAATAAACTTCCTTTGCAGTTAAGTGTAAACATTTGCTCTATTCAGTTAAATTGCACTTGAATCAAAGATATATGATGTTGAATACAAATAATCAATACGACCAGGCAGTAGCAACTTGTTACGATATATTTATTAAAAAAACCAAGGATTATGGCACAGCTTGGAGAGTTTTAAGAACCATTTCGGTGGTTGATCAGATTTTTATTAAAGCACTTCGCATTAGGAATATTCAAGACCTTAAAACTCAGAAAGTAGGAGATGATATACAATCTGAATTTAAAGGCATATTGAACTATGCTGTAATTGGATTAGTTCAACTTACTATTAATAATGCAACGGTTGATGAATTAGCAATTGATACAACAGCTGAATTATATAAAACTAATCTTCAATTTGCAAAAGGTACAATGCTCTCTAAAAATCACGATTATGGTGAAGCATGGAGAGAAATGAGTCAAGAAAGTTTTGCCGATTTAATTTTAGTAAAACTGTTGCGCATTAAACAAATTTTAAAGAACAACGGTACTACGTTAATTAGTGAAGGTATTGATGCCAACTATGTTGACATTATTAATTATGCGGCATTTGCGTTAATTTTAATAGAAGAAGGAAAACATTCAATATGAAATTATTAGTATTAATTATTAGATGGATTGTTGGTTTGCTTTTTATCTTCTCTGGGTTGATAAAAGTAAATGATCCTATAGGGCTAAGTTATAAAATGCAAGAGTTTTTTGAAGTATTGAACCTACACTTTTTGAATGATTATGCTTTATTTTTCTCTTTAGGGATGAATGTGTTTGAAGTGCTAGCAGGCGTTGCAGTTATTATTGGTTGGAGAATGAAATTGTTTAGCTGGCTATTGTTGTTGCTCATTATTTTTTTTACGTTTCTTACAGGATTTGCTTTATTTTCTGGAAAAATAAAAACCTGTGGTTGTTTTGGTGATTGTATTCCACTAACGGCAGCTCAATCATTTAGCAAGGACATTATTTTGTTTTTCTTGATTCTTATTTTAGTATTAATAAAATCCAAAATCACTCCGATATTTAAACCAGCGGCTTCCTTTTTTTTATTATTTGTTACAGTCGGCATTTGTTGTTTTTTACAATGGTATGTATTGCAACACCTTCCTTTTGTAGATTGCTTGCCTTATAAAAAAGGTAACAATATTATTCAGCAAATGAAAATGCCTGAAGGCGCTACCAATGATAGTATTTCAATTGAATTTGTTTATCAAAAAAATGGTAAGCAATTACAATTCGATCAAGCACATTTTCCTGCGGATTTCGATTCCACTTATTTATACATAAACAGAAAAGACAGGGTGGTAAAAGAAGGAAATGGATTAAAGCCAAAAATCGTAGATTTTTCATTACAAACTATTCAACAAATCGATACCACTCAAGCTATTTTTCAAATGACAGGTAAGTATATTTTATTAATGGTTTTAGATGGAAATGAAATTGAAAAGTGGAAACAAAGTTTAATGAAACTTTCGCCCATAATCAATAAACAATCAATTCCAATATTTATTGTATCTGCTGAAGCTGC
>JAYTXG010000458.1:0-5864 GCA_043743375.1 Sphingobacteriia bacterium | reverse complement strand
ATTCAACAACACTCTTCCAATATCCTGGGGATGATATTTATTCTTCCAATGCTGTCATCAAAATCTGTTTTTGTTGTTGCGTTAAATAATTTGTCTTTGCCACGTAAGCCGTGGTAGGAGAGGCGCAAATATTCATCAGCTAATTTGTTGATATCTGTTGCTTCTTTTTTTCCTGTACTTGCCTGGTTATGTTGCAACATGCCTTTTACTATAGCATCGGCACGTTTGCCATGATGATTTATTTTTTCTTCGTTACTGAGAACATCATTTATTATATCTTCTGCCAATTGGTCGTTTCTTTCTGACTTTGGCTTTAAGCGTTCAGCCTTCAGTTCTTCAAGCATTTCTGTATTTACTTCACTAAAATTATTCACAAAGTTTAACGGGTTTTGTATTTCATGGGCAATGCCTGCAGTGAGTTCGCCTAGGCTCGCCATTTTTTCAGATTGTACTAATTGCTGCTGTGCTTGTTTCAAATCCAACAATGTTTTATCTACCTGTTGCTTGGCTGCTTCTAATTTATTAAAATCCTCGTAGCGTGCATATGCTGTAGAAAACGCATCGGCAAGAGATTGTACTAGTTG
This sequence comes from Sphingobacteriia bacterium, assembly GCA_043743375.1. Classification (GTDB taxonomy): domain Bacteria; phylum Bacteroidota; class Bacteroidia; order Chitinophagales; family Chitinophagaceae; genus Sediminibacterium. The sequence continues at coordinate 5,280 of JAYTXG010000458.1, read as the reverse complement.
CAGGTCATCATCATTTAAAACATTGGTATTACCAACATATAACATGCCTTGCAAAAACGGTAGGTAATGCAAATGGATTCCATCTTTTGGTAATGTGTTTAAATACTGCTCACGTGTTGCGATGCTTTTTTGTTCTACTAACACATCTGCCAAAACCGAAAACTCTTGTGCTCCCCAATGCGTTAAATACATTTTTTTTGCACGCCAATAATTTACAGTCTCTGTTAAATTGCCGGTTCCGTAAGGAAGATGAAATGCCGCAATGGCTTTACCATCTGGTGTAGAAAGAAACGTATGAATTTGTTCTTGTACATCATCAATAATAAAAACACCACAGCGCACAAACGGAATACCCATTGTAGTTAGCTCTCTCCAAACTAAAGGAATAATTCTATCTAGGTCTTCTTTTGTTCGCATAGAGGCTATTTCTGCACGCACACGATCGAGTGTTGCCTGACGGATAGCATCCTTAGCTATTGATTCTGATTTTTGCAATTCGAGGTATCGCCTGAAAGTAAGATCAATAATGGCATTGAAACGACGAAGAGTTTTTATTTTATCTTCGGAAATGGGTTGCTCGTAATATCCATAGAAAGTTCCTTCCGAAAAACTTAAGAAATATCCATGATGTTCAAGGCCCGCTTTCGCTTGATTGGGAACGTTAAAATTATTAGTGACTTTTTCATAATAAGTCTTCAAAATATCTCCACTCATCACAAAGAAATAGTCTTCTCCCCGTAACCAAGTATCATGAATATTTGTCAATACTGGATGTTCATCTAGCAATGCCGTACCTACCATTGAAAGGCTATCTACTTCGTTTGATGATGTAGCCGAATACAATAAAATTTGTCTATTCTCCTTATTTTGGAGCCCCACGCCTGCACGCATCGGTTTGATCCCCAATTTACGTAATTCTGTAAAAACCATTCCGGCAGTTTCAAGCAAATCATTACTGTTATGCATTGCCATTGCTTTACCACGAACTTTTTCCAAAGCAGCTTCAATGGTTGCTTCTCTTGCCTGTGTTTCTGCTTTTTGCAAGTCGAGAAAACGAGTATAGGCCTGCTCAAACACCCTTGCTATTCTTTTAAAAATATCAAAATCATCTGTGGAAAATGTTTGACCCGACCAACTATTTGCAATTATACAAGAATTTTTTTCTACAACAAAAGCCTGCGTATAACCTGATGTTTGAAGTATCTCATTTCTTACATTTTGAGGTATTTGAATTAGGTTATTATGTTTAAATACATAATTAAAGTATTTATTTTTTTCTTCTTTATTATAGGTTTTATTATAAATAGCTTCGCCAGTTTCTTTTGCCTTCCAAACGTCCGTTATAATCGGATTATCTATAAAATCAACTGCCGAATAAGGAAGGTTTATACATGAAGAGGAGGAAATTTGGTCGGGCGCAACAACCCATAGCACAGAATCTTTTGAGTTTTCTGTAAATAGCTGTATACCTGCGCCACCGTCAAAACTAAGTCCCAATTCTTTCAATTTTTCAAATACAACTTTAACTACTTCCTGCAGCTCATTACTCTTGTGCATGGCCAAAGAGTGGGATCGTACTTTCTCCAATGCCGTTTCAATTTTTGCTTCTCTTGTTTGGGCTTCTGCTTTCTGTAAATCGAGGAAGCGGATATAGGCCTGTTCAAAAGCATTTGTAAATCGTTTTAAAATTTGGTTCTGCTCATCAGAATAAGGAATCGCCTGGAAATTGCTGATGGTGAGGGTTATGTTTTTCATCAACACAACGGATCTTGCCATACCGATTCCTGCTGCAACATACCTTTTTCGTTCGGGGCTATCCCATTGGTCAATTTCTGAAGATTCGTAGAAATGCGTATAGGCGGATTTAAATTCTTCTGCGGTCAAAATATCTGACATAAAATCCTGTCCTTGCTTGTAGGCTTCAATAGGCCTGTTAAATAAGGGGTGATTGATTACGGGAATTCGCAACAATTCCGGATAGGTAAAATCCGGTGTAGCCATCCAAAGTAACCACTCTTTTGAAAACCTGAGGTAATTGAAATTAGCTAGGTCTATTTTAAAACCTAGTCCAATTAATTGCTTGATCACTATGGAAACTAGGTCTTTCATTTCCGCTGATGTATTCATACCCATGGTTCTGCTTCGCACTCTTTCCAATGCAGCTTCAATGGTGGCTTCTCTTGCTTGCGCTTCTGCTTTTTCAATATCAACAAATCGGCGGTATGCTAGTTCAAATACATTACGAAAGCGTTTGAATAAATTAATTTCTTCATCAGTTAAAGAGGCATAGGATGAAATACCTAAAGCAACTGGTCCCAATGAGTACCAATAATAATTGAGTGATTCTGCTTGTTCCAAATACTTGTCTACAAACTGATTGGTTGTTTGTTGATATGCATACCAGTCTTTTAATTTTTTACCTTTCAAGTTTTGAGTTAACAGTTCTTCTGCACCTGCTAGCATCTGCACGGCAAACTTTTCTTGTATTTTGTTATTTTTAAAGTTTACTTCGGTTGTAAAAATTTTTTTGTGCTTTGCATAAAATTCATAGTTTAAATAAGTGCCTTTAGCCTCATTAATAATAGCTGTTTGTACATTGCGTATTTCGTTTACACCAAGCTGTTTCAACTGCTCAGCAATAGTTTTACAAACTTCCAGCATATCTGCTTGGTGCTTCATACCCATTGCAATGGCACGTACTTTTTCTAATGCGGTTTCAATTTCTAGTTCGCGATTTTTTAATTCTAATTCTGCTGTACGTCTTTTAATCGCATCTCTTAGTTCTAGATTTTCTTTTGATATTTGATTAAACCCAATCGATTCGCCATCATTTACTTTGGCATCGGGTACAGAACCATGCTGTTGAATAAATTTCCAACCCTTTACTGTTTTTCTCATTAGAGATGTTAATCTTACTTTAGAATAAAAAACCCATGCTTCACTTGTTTTAATATATAAATCCGTTTCTTCATTTAGCATTATATAAGGAGCTACAGGAATAACTTCAATTTTTCGGCTCCGCATTTCTATACTTCCTTTTACCTCTTTGGCAGTATTTTTAAAAAACTTTGTAGCTTCTTTTTTATTATAGTAAACCTCATCTTCTGTGCTGCCAATCATTTTGATATTGTCGTCTAAAAAAGAGGCGGATTTTTTCCAACTGCCATTAATATAACTTTCCCAATAAGCTTTGTTCACTTCTAGAATTTCTGCTTCGAGTTTTTTAGTGAGTTTCATTAGTTATTACTAATTGGTAAAAAAATAATAAATGTTGTTCCCATGTTAAAATTTGTTTCAACTTTCAATTCCCCACCATGTGCTTTTACAATATCATAACTTAAACTCAAACCCAAGCCTGTTCCTTGCCCTGCTGGTTTAGTAGTAAAGAAGGGTTGAAATATTTTATCCAATACTTTTTGATGGATTCCGTTGCCATTATCGGACACTTTTATTTCAACATTGTTAATCAGTTTTTTTGTAACGATTAATACGGTTGGTTCGTACCCCGCAATATTCTGTTGTACTTTTTCATTCACAGCATAAAAAGCATTGGTCAACAAATTCATTACTACTCTACCAATATCTTGCGGTATAATATTAATGTTGCCAATGCTCGCATCAAAATCGGTTTTCAAAGTGGCATTAAAAGATTTGTCTTTTGCTCTCAAGCCATGATAACTTAGTCGTAAATATTCATCACACAATGTATTAATATCGGTTGGTTCTTTTACACCGCTACTTGAGCGCGAGTGTTGCAGCATTCCTTTTACAATATCTGCTGCACGTTTGCCATGGTGGTTTATTTTTTCGAGATTAGCATCTATATCATTCAACACATCTTCTTGTTCTGCTGTTACCCTGAGCTTGTTGAAGGGTTTTAATTCATCAATCATTTCTCTACTCACCTCACTAAAATTGTTTACAAAATTTAACGGGTTCTGTATCTCATGTGCAATCCCTGCAGTGAGTTCTCCCAACGATGCCATCTTTTCGGATTGGATCAATTGAGTTTGTGTTGCTTGCAATTCGGTTAACGCATCTTCAGCTCTTTTCTTTTCTACTTTTAATTGTATCAAGTCTGTTCTGGCTTGTGTAAGATCTTTAAAACGTGAATAAGCCAATGAAAAAACAGAAGCGGCTCTTTTTAATAAGTCCCAGCTTTCTGTTGATATATCACCAGCAGCTGCTGCACCAATTGCTCCATGCGAAAATTTATACAAATGATAAGTTCTATCAGGTATTACTTCACCATAGTAGCCACGGAATGGTATCGATTTTTTTTCGCAGTAGTTAATCCATTCTTTACGATTAGCTCCCTCCATCAACACCGAAGTTTGGTTCTCTGGAGAATTATAAAACCTAAGCATTTCTCTACCTACCCATGTATCATTCAAGTTCAGGGCAAAATGGTCATTCACTAATTTCTTTTCAGTTGAATAAATATCTTTTAATGCATACCAGCATTCTGCTTTTTCAGCCTGCACATCGTTTATATAAATGCTACAGGTTTCCAATTCTTCTACACCTAGCAAACCCATTTCATGCCGCAAAACTTCAGCCACTTCCTTCAACTCTTCCGGTTGCTGCATGGCCAATGCCCTTGCCCGAACTCTTTCTAATGCCCCTTCAATTTTTGCAGCCCTTGTTTGAGCTTCTGCTTTTTGTAAATCGAGGAATCTGGTGTAAGTCTGTTCAAATACTTTGGTGAACCGTTTAAAAATATCATTTGCTTGAGGTACTTTTTCGTAGGTGATGAACAGAAGAAATCCTTGGGTAAATTTACAGAGGTGATTGATCTGATAGGTGGGCAATGAAAGCCCTTGTTCTTCTATGTGGTCAAAAGTGGACTTCAAGTCAGGAAAGGATTTCATATGCGCATAATGTTCATCAAGCGCTTTACCACCGAGTTCCTGAACTAACAAGGTATTATCATTGCGAACAAAATCGCCCATTTCATCAAAGGAAGCTTCACCCCATAAGCGAAGTTGAAATGGCTTTTGCAGAACCCCTTCGCTACTCATCCAGCAGGTAGTTGATTTTTTATCCTCCGCAACAATATTGTATCCAGCACTCCAGGCTGGGATGCCCAATGCCTGCACTTCAAGGAATAATAAGTTAGCCGCTTCGGGTAGTTCATCGCTATGCTGCATACCCATGGTTCGAGCACGCACTTTTTCAAGGGCAGCCTCTATTTTGGCTTCTCTAGCCTGCGCTTCTGCTTTTTGTAAATCGAGGAATCGGGTATAAGATTGCTCAAACACATTCACGAACCTTTTAAAA
>JAYTXG010000457.1:0-3596 GCA_043743375.1 Sphingobacteriia bacterium | reverse complement strand
AAAAAATTACAATCAGTTAATGGGCAAATTAAAAAACAAGAAAGAGAGGCCAATGGCGGAAAAGAACTAACTGCCGAACCGTTTGTTACAGATATTATTGTTGCAACTGAGCCAACAGAATTACTTCAAACAAAAGGAGCCGCCGATTATAAAACCATTCAGGGTACTTCCTTGCTTTATGTTGGCAATTCCTCTAATGAAATTTTCAAAGATATTAATTCCCAGAAAACATATGTGCTTTTAGCTGGTAGATGGTACAATGCAGCTAATATCAATGGGCCTTGGAACTATGTAGCAGCCGATAAATTACCTGCAGATTTTGCTAAAATTCCTGAAGGGTCCGAAAAAGATGGTGTACTTGCCAATGTAGCAGGTACTGACGCAGCAGAAGAAGCAAAGATAGATGCTGAAATTCCTCAAACTGCTAAAGTAGATCGTAAAACAGCATCTATAAAAGTAGATTATGATGGTTCTCCAAAATTTTCCTCCATACAGGGAACAACATTGAAAATAGCTGATAATAGTAACGTAACTGTAATGCTAGAACAGTCAGGAAAATATTATGCTTTGGATAATGGTATTTGGTTTACTTCAAATAATAATAATGGGCCTTGGGAGGTGGCAAATGATCGTCCTAAAGATGTAGAAAATATTCCAGCAAGCAGCCCTGCTTACAATACTAAATATGTTTATGTATACGATCATACACCTGATATGGTTTATGTAGGTTATACAGCTGGTTATATGGGAGGGTATGTATACGGACCAACCATCGTTTATGGTACTGGATTTTATTATCGACCTTGGTATGGTTCTGTTTATTATCCTAGGCCAGTTACTTGGGGTTTTGGATTTGGATACAATCCATGGACTGGATGGAGTATGGGTACTGGTTTTAATGTAGGGTTTATGAATATTGGTATTGGATTTGGTGGTGGATATAGTTATGGTGGTGGTTGGTTTGGCCCAGCAATGTATCGCCCACCTTACCGCCCCTCATATTACGGTAGTGGATATTATGGTAACGGAAGACCTGTGGGTAACACTTTTGTAAATAATGGAAATATTAATATTAATATGGGTAATGGGAATATTTACAATAACAAAAAAGGGGTAAGTACCAGAAATATTGACCGCACTTCAATTGGAAACAACAATAGTAAAATCGCTAATAATAATAATAATAATAACTCGGGAATTAACAATAGGCGCATTAATAATCAAATAAATAATAATAGGCCAATTAATAATCAACCGATAAGCAACAATAGTAGACCAAATAATGTTTTTTCTGATAGAGAAGGTAATGTATTTCAAAAAGACAATAAAACCAATAATTGGAATCAACGTGATAGTAAAACTAATCAATGGAAACCTTCATCAGATAATAATCGAATGAAAGATTTAGATCGAGAATCTAAAACAAGAGATAGGAGTAATACACGCGATCGAAATTTCAATAATTATCAAAACAACATACAGGCTTCCCCATCTAATCGAATGCCAAGTTCAAGACCTACTACTGGAGGAGGGGGTGGGAAGGGGAGAAAAGTTAATTAATATTTTATTTTTGAATAATTTTATTTACCATTCTTTACATATTTTTCTAACCAACTATATTGCTCCCATAATAAATGCAATAAATTTTCTTTGCCTCTATAACCATGTGCTTCATAAGGCAAGTAAACAAATCGAACTGTTCCGCCATTTCCTTTGATAGCTGCAAATAAACGCTCACTATTTATAGGAAATGTTCCAGTATTATCATCCATCTCGCCGTGAACTAATAAGATAGGTGTTTTAATTTTATCGGCATAGCTAAACGGACTCATTTCGTAATACATTTGAGGCGCTTGCCAATATGTGCGGTCTTCGGCCTGAAACCCAAATGGAGTGAGGGTTCTGTTGTATGCTCCACTGCGTGCAATACCTGCTTTGAACAAATTGGTATGTGCTAATAAATTAGCCGTCATAAAAGCACCATAACTATGTCCACCTACTGCAACTCTATTCTTGTCTGCAACGCCCAATTCGCTCAAATAATTAATGGCTGCTTCTGCATTTAATTTTAACTGTGGAACATAATCATCATTCGGTTTTTTATCGGCACTGGTTGCAACTATTGGCATTTCTGCATTATCTAAAACAGCATAACCTTGTGTTACATAAAAAATAGGAGATCCCCAGCTGAGTGTTGTAAAACGGTCTTTGCTTCCTCTAATTTGTGCTGCATCTGCTGCGCTGTTAAATTCGCGAGGATAAGCCCATATCAATAATGGTAAAGGACCGTCTTTATCTTTATTATATCCTTTTGGTAAATATAAGTCGCCAGTTAAATCAACACCATCTGCTCTTTTATATTTTACTTTTTCTTTTGATACACCATCTAAAGCTGGGTAAGGATTGGTGAAATTGGTAATTTGGCGATCAGCAATTCTCAACATCAAATCTTTAATATAAAAATTGGGAACTTCTTTTTGAGATTGTTTGCTACATAATAGTGTTAACTTATTAGCATCTAAAACATCCGTAATTACTTCATAGCTTCCTTCATTGCTTCTCCATATAATTTCATTCTTTTTTGTATTTAAATCGAACTTTGCAAGAAAAGGCAAATCGCCTTTTGGAGAAGATCCTATAGTATTGTTCATTAACATTTTTGTTCCATTATCAACCAATACAATTACATCTCTTCCATACTGGTTTTTTGCCATTACTGGTCGGCCTAAATCGCCATAAGCATCTGTTTGATTGCGCTCATATAATGTTTCTAAAGTACCAATAGATGTATTGTATCGGCTTACTCTGCCCATTTGCTTTGTTCTTGAAACTTCTTGAACCAATGCCAATGTTGCATTGCCCCAAGTTGTACCACCATAACGCAATTTGGTTTTGAATAACTCTTTTGCAGTTCCATTAAATGGTGCACTTAAAGAATAAACAGCGTCATGAAATTCAACTTGCTTTTTTATTAACCCACTATCCAAAGGCATTGCCCATATCATTGTAGCAGCTTCATCATCTCTCCAATCGAATCCTCTTGCAACATTCTGCGTATTATCATATCCAGAAGGAGTACCTTCTGATGATGGTAATTCTGCTAAAACTTTTACTGTTTTACCATTTAAATCCGTAATACTTACTATTGATGGAAATCCTCCAGCAGTAACTAAATAAGAAAATGGTTTTTGTATTTGACGTTGTAACAAATATTTTCTATCGGGTGATAAAGTGATAGAACTTAAAATACATGGCTTGCCAATTGCAGTTTCAACCCCATTTTTATTTTGAGTTAACTGACTAGTTGCATAGTATTCAAAAATTGCTTCGTCATACGGACTCTTAATTAAATCCTGATAAGTAGGACTAGGAGCTATTTTACCCAAACTTTGCTGAACTGTTGGCCCCTTTGGAGTTATTGGTTTCTTAGGTGCATTTATGCCCGACTGAGTAGTGGCTTTATATAAAATAGTATTATCATCAACCCATATATATGAATTACCTAAAACGGTATTAACTGCTTTTTTATTAATCTTTGTTGCCTTTTGTGAAGCAACATCAATAATATATAAATCAACTTGTGAACCTGTAGTATT
>JAYTXG010000456.1:0-1640 GCA_043743375.1 Sphingobacteriia bacterium | reverse complement strand
GGCGTAGAATTTGGCGAAAAAGGATTCAGTGAAGCAAAATGGCGAACGCAGCACTCTGTAAATCGTAATGGAGATCTTTATCCTACCCATGGTTTAGGTCCTGTTGCAATGATGATTGATGTTAACCGTGGTAATCGATTAACCCGATTATCGTCAGTTGCTACTAAAGCAAAAGGATTACATAAATATATAGTTAACCATCCTAAAGGCGGTGAAAATCACCTTAATGCGAAAATTAATTTTAAGCTTGGTGATATTGTAACTACTCAAATTCAGACCCATAATGGCGAAACTATTTTGTTAACCCATGATACCAATTCTCCTCGTCCTTATAATATTGGATTCAGGGTTCAAGGAACCGAAGGATTATGGCAGGATAGTAAATCAGGGCAATTTAGCGCCGGAATGCTTTACATCGAAGGAAAATCAGAGAAATCGCACCAATGGGAAAATCCAGAGAAGTGGTTAAAAGAATACGACCATCCTCTTTGGAAAAAATACGAAACTGCTGCCGAAGGTTCTGGTCACGGTGGTATGGACTTTTTTGTAGATAATGCTTTTATCGAGTGCATTAAACGCAAAATCAATTTCCCTTTAGATGTGTACGATTTGGCAACATGGTATGCCATTACCCCGCTTTCTGAAAAATCAATTGCAGAAAACGGACAAGTTCAGGTTATTCCAGATTTTACTAGAGGTAAATGGCAAAACAAAAAACCCGATTTTGTAATGGGTGAGTTTTAGTCAACCGCCTCAATGTATAATTCCAATAATCTTAATTGATTTTGTGCCCTCACCAGATTATGATCGGTGTATTTTTCGCCATAATAAATATCATTTTGTAAATAATCTGTTAAGAACCGAAGCGATTGCATGTAGATTAATATTTTTCCTGATAAGTAGAAATTATTGATTTCAAATTGACTTAAATTCGTTTTTAATTCGCCTAGATAGCCCTTTTCAATAGCGGATAAAACCTGCTTTCTAATCGTAATTTGATCAAAATTAGTTGCTTCTTCTGATACTGGAGAGAGGTAAGTCCTGCACATATCTCCAACATCACTAAATAAATATCCGGGCATTAATGTATCTAAATCAATTATGCAGAGCCCCTTCCCTGCTGCATTAAATAAAACATTGCTTATTTTAGTATCATGATGCATTACTCTTTGTTTTGAATCTGCAGACTGAATATATTTTTCAAATTCACGCACTATTGAGTCCAAATTTTTTAAGGTGTTGATTGTCTTTTCGGCAAAACCCTTTCTTTTGTTATTATTATTTAGCAATGCATCTTCAAATTGCTTGTATCTAAAACTAAGGTTGTGAAAGTTGGGGATAGTAATATTTAATTTACTAATCGGAAATAAGTCGAGCTTACAAGTAAATAAAGCAAATTGTTTTGAAGCTTCAAATGCTTCCAGTGAATTATTTACAACTGAGATGGTTGTAGAGTTAGGGATAAACTTAAAAGCTCTATAAAAATGTTGGTTGATTTTAATTAGTGATTCTCCTTTTGAATTAATGATGGGTTTAGTAAATAAATAATCAGAAAAGTGGCTGTTTAAATATGCATCAACCATTTTGATATTTTCATCAATCCAATCTGGCTGATGAAAGATATTGGTATTGATATTTTG
>JAYTXG010000455.1:0-1708 GCA_043743375.1 Sphingobacteriia bacterium | reverse complement strand
ATGGGGTGCCAAATGTAGAATCAGTTGGACTTCCAATTTGGAAGAGAATGAATTTTTATCATACACTTCTTTCCATGCCCATTTGGAAATTTTTAGTCTCTATTCTTTTGTTTTTCTTTTTCATCAACTTGGTTTTTGCAAGCTTATACTTATTAATCGGTATTGAGCATTTAAGTGGAATGGTAGCGAATACAGACGGAGAAAAATTTGGAGAAGCTTTTTTCTTTAGCTCGCAAACATTCACTACTGTTGGATATGGCAGAATTAATCCCATTGGGTTTGCTACAAGTTTAACTGCCTCTTTAGAAGCGTTAATTGGTTTGATGTCTTTTGCATTAGCAACCGGTTTATTGTATGGAAGATTTGCACGCCCTCGAGCCTATATAAAGTACAGTAAAAACGCTTTGTTTGTACCATTTAAAGATAGTATTGCATTGATGTATAGAATGGTACCGTTTACAAAAAATTATTTGGTAAATGTAGAAGTAAAGATCACACTGGTTTTGAGGGTTGAAGAAGATGGGCAAGTAAAAAATAAATTTTTTAATCTCCCATTAGAAATTTCAAAAGCAAATACATTAACTGCCAACTGGACACTCGTTCACGTGATTAAAGAAGATAGTCCTTTGTATAATTTATCAAAAGAAGATATTGAAAATGCACAGGCCGAAATGCTTGTATTTGTTCAAGGCTTTGATGAGAGTTTTTCTAATACCGTAATTTCTAGGGCTTCTTATTATTTTAACCAGTTTGTTTATGGTGCCAAATTTGCTCCAATGTTTCATCCGAACAAAAATAATACAAGTACCGTTTTACATATCGATCGTTTGGATGATTATGTTGAAGCTGAACTGCCCATTAAAATGTTTTAAATGATTACAGAGATAGGAATTGATATTAATAAAGCAGCTAAATTATTGATAGAGGAAGAGCTGGTTGCAATACCTACTGAAACGGTGTATGGCTTAGCAGGCAATGCGTTGAGCGAGATAGCAGTTGCTAAAATTTATGCTGCAAAAAAAAGGCCTTCTTTTAATCCACTCATTTTACATGTAAGTAGTATAGATCAAATTGAACAATACGCAAATATAGATTTGCATAGCATGATACTTGCAAAAGTTTTAATGCCAGGTCCTTTAACATTGCTTTTATCGAAAAAAAATATTGTTCCTTACATTACTACCGCAGGAAGTAATAAGGTGGCCATAAGAGTTCCCAATCATCCTATAACTCATGCCTTACTACAAAAAATAAATTTCCCATTAGCTGCACCTAGCGCTAACCCATCGGGGTATATTAGTCCAACTACAGCTACCCATGTTTATGAAGGAATGCACAATAAAATTCCTTATATATTAGATGGAGGAGAAACGAGTATTGGATTAGAATCAACTATTTGTGAGGTAGTAGGCGGTCAAATTATATTACACAGATCTGGCGGAATTAGTGAAGCACAATTAACCGACTTAACTGGTTTAAAAGTAGTTTTATTAAATCAAAAAGACAGTCCTCAAACACCCGGACAATTTAAAAGTCACTATGCACCCAATACGCCATTAATTAGGGGTAATATTGAGGAATCTTTAGCGCAATATGCAGATAAAAAAATAGGAGTAATTAGTTTTACAACTGATTATTCTCACCATAAAGGTGTGAGTAGTTTTATATTATCTGCTGAAGGAAATATAGCCGAGGCTGCCAATAAATT
>JAYTXG010000454.1:0-1730 GCA_043743375.1 Sphingobacteriia bacterium | reverse complement strand
ATATTAGTAATAGAAACATAAGCAGATTCGGGAATATGAATTTCGCCACATCCTTTTACAACCACCCTTTTGTCTTCGTATGCTGATCCGTCGATTTTACTAAGGTTTTTTAGTAGCAATTGCTCTTTTAGTTGTTGTTCATTTGCAAATGATATCGATTTAGCAATTGGGTGAAGGGAAGAAGCAATTAACATATTTGCCCACATTGGAATAATGGCATCGGCAGAACAAGTGATTGCAACATGCGCATCTTTATACACATCCCAGTTGGTAGAAAGCAAAGCTGCTCTGAAATCTTTTTCCTTTAAAATTAATCCCATAAAGAGATGATCTTTTAAATCAAATATTTTTATAGCCTCTTGGGGATAATATGCTTCCAAATCGAGACTAATTATTCCGCTTTCTGCAACTTTATTTGATATTATTTCCATTATTAATAAAATATAAAATTATACAAAAGATTTTAAAAGACTGTTTCGATAGCCGTAAAAAGAAAAGGTCTGCCCAATAATTTAGGCAGACCTTTTATAAGTTTAATAATAGTTTAATAAAAAGTAGATCTAAAGTCTTTGATTGTCGCCGCTTTTCTTAAGGCTTCTACACTTTTATAAATACTCATTTTTCTAGTTTGTATCATTCCTTGTTTAACCGCATCTGGTAATGATGCACTTTGTTTTGCGGTTGTAATTTCGCCTTTTACAGAAAATACACCAGAACTTCCAGCTATTGGTTCGCTAACCTTTCCTTTAAGCGCTTTATTAAAAGCAGCTCCAACAACTTTTGGTTCACTCCCAATTCCAGCAATGAAATTAGCAGTAAAACCAATACTATCGGCACGTAAAATTGGAAATCCTGTAGATTTAGAAACTTCTTCTAAACTGACTCCTTTTATTTTTGAATCGATTATTTGTTTTGCCTTTTTCTCATTCCTAACAACTCCTTCAATTAATGGTCTTGCCTCAGCGGCACTCATTAACCCGACCTTATTAACCGAACCAATTATTGCAACAATATACCTGTCGCCAATTTCTGTTGGCTCTGAAATATCACCTGCTTTTTTTTCAAAAATCCATCGAACTAGTGTACGAGATGAACCTAAACTATTTATTGTGAAGTCGTTTTGTTTAATTTCGGCTGCCGACATTACTTGAAGGCTTTGCTTGATTGCATTTTCATTAAACTGTTTGCTGTTTTTTGTAGAAGCAACAAATTGAGCAGCAGCAGTGTTTGCAGCAGATACCGTTTCATTGCTTGCAACAATTGGTTTTGCTAAATAGGCAATTTTATAAGCCGCAGCCATATTTTTTTGACCAAGTACTTCTATATAATGATACCCAAATTCTGTTTTTACAATTCCTTTACTTCCAACTGATTTATCAAAAGCAAAATCATTGAATGTACCTGTCATTTGTCCTTGAGGAAAATATTCATATACCCCACCTTTTTCTTTACTTCCACCATCATCAGAATATTTTGCAGCCAATACATTAAAGTCGGCACCGGTTTTAACAGCTGCTTCGATGCTATCAATTAATTTTTTGCCAATAGAATCTAAACGAACTACTTGACCGCTTCTAGGGTCGGAAGTTGCAACCAATATGTGGCGTACCTTAGCACTGTCAGGCCATTGCTTAACGGCAATTATTTTAGCAATCACATAATTACTTCCATCTAAATATGGTCCATACAAGCTACCTATCGGTGTTTTAATAATAGAGTCTTTATTAGCC
>JAYTXG010000453.1:0-1600 GCA_043743375.1 Sphingobacteriia bacterium | reverse complement strand
CATGGTAAACCAAAAAATAGTAGGTTCTTGTGAAATAATTGAGCAATTTGCTGTTTTAGGATTAGATAAGGCCATGAATATGGCAAATAGTTGGTCATTCACATAATAAAAATCACTCTTTCGTAGTTATAAGTTGAGGAAATACAATTCAAGTAGTTCGTTCTGTACCCAAACCATCCTAAAAATGGTTGTTTAAAAACTATTTGATTATTATTTTTAAAAAGAAACTGTACTATGAAAATTTTTTGCGTTGGCCGAAATTATGCCGATCATGCAAAAGAACTAGGCAACGCCGTTCCGGAGGAGCCGGTGATTTTCATGAAACCAAAGACTGCTTTGTGGCAGTCTAATACGCCTTTCTATTATCCTGAATTCTCCAACGAATTACATTATGAGATAGAATTAGTGCTACGCATTTCTAAAAACGGAAAATACATCTCCGAAAATCAAGCAGGTAAATATTATGATGCTTTTTCTATCGGTATTGATTTTACAGCACGCGATATTCAAACAGATTTAAAAAAGAAGGGATTGCCATGGGAAAAAGCCAAAGCTTGGGATAATTCTGCTGTTGTAGGTGAATGGTTACCCTTAACATCGGAATTATTAAAAAGTCCAATGCATTTTTCTTTACTGAATAATAAAAAATCTGTTCAGGTAGGAAACTCAGCTGATATGATTTTCTCATTTAATAAAATAGTATCACATATTTCCACTTATTTTTCGTTGAATATTGGAGATATGATCTATACCGGAACACCTGCTGGAGTGGGAGAATGTGTGGTAGGAGATATATTGGAAGGATATTTTGAAGAACAAAAAATGTTTGAACTCGAAATAAAATAATGCTAACACCAAATATACTATTACAAGCGTATCAACTCATGATAACTGCAAAGTCGATGAGTGAAACGTACGATGCTAATCGTGCGGTTTGTAAGTATGTGCATTCAACATCAAGAGGTCACGAAGCAATTCAATTAGCAACAGGCTTACAATTATTACCCTGCGATTGGGTTAGTCCGTATTATAGAGATGATAGTTTAATGTTGGCAATTGGATTTAAGCCATACGAATTAATGCTACAATTATTGGCTAAAAAAGACGATCCTTTTTCTGGTGGTCGTTCCTATTATTGTCACCCTAGCAGTGTAGATGAAAATCGTCCTTCAATTATACACCAAAGTAGTGCAACGGGCATGCAAGCCATACCTACAACAGGTTTGGCGCAAGGTCTGCAATTTTTGGAGAAGGTCAATCCTAGTGCTTTAAGAAAATCTGCTGATGGAAAATCCCCTATAGTTGTTTGTTCATTGGGAGATGGTGCTATGAGTGAGGGAGAAGTAAGTGAGGCGTTGCAGTTTGCAGTTTTAAAACAATTACCCATTGTATATTTAGTGCAAGACAATCAATGGAGCATTAGTGCAAGTGCAGATGAAATTAGAACTATGAATGCATATGAATATGCTTGTGGTTTTAAAGGATTGAAAAGAATGCAGGTAGACGGTAGCGATTTTATGCGATGCTTTGAAACAATGGAGCAAGCAGTAAACTATGCAAGAAATGAGCGCAAGCCAGTATTAGTTCATGCAAAAGTTCC
>JAYTXG010000452.1:0-1978 GCA_043743375.1 Sphingobacteriia bacterium | reverse complement strand
TTGGGATAAAACCTGAAGATTTTTTTGTAGAAATATTTTTTCTATTTGTGGTAAAGACAATCGAAGCGTATCACTATTAAAATTTTGCGCAATGCTTTTTTTCCCAACGAATAGAAATAGCGTGACTGTACTGGCAAAAACAAAATGCCTAAATGGAATTTCCATAGTTTCTAATTTTTAATTTTACATTTTTCAAGAATTAAAAAATTACCCTTGCTTAATAAAGAACTGGCTTCCAGTAATAACAAGTATGATATTTTCCTAAATTGAAATGCAAACTTAAAAAGTGGAGATTAGGCGGAGATTAGGAGTGTGTTACAAAGAGATTAGAAGTAGATTAGATTTTTCTAATGTTATTTTAGATATAATTTTAAGATAATATTAGCACCCGCTATTAAAAATGAATTAAAAACTCAGTTCCTTCATCTATGGCTGATGTAACTGAAATACTTGCGTTATGTAATTTTAATATTTTATCTGTTAAAGAGAGTCCGATACCAAAACCCGGATATCCAAAAGTATTTTCACCTCTGTAAAAGGGTTGAAATATTTTTTTTATATTGTTTTCACTTATACCGATCCCAAAATCTTTGATACTTATGGTTGGAACACTGTTTACAAGATAAAGCTTACAGGTAATTGTTTTTCCATTAGAAAATTTTAGTGCATTTTTAATGATATTACCTATGGCTATAAATAAAAGCTGGTCGTTAGCAGGTAAGGTATATTTTTTAGTATCTGCTGGTAAATCATATATCAATTCTATATTACTTCCCTTCACCCGATTCATCCATTCATCTTTTACCTGCCATAAAACCTCATCCAGCCGTACATCCTCAAAAGAGGTAATATCAATATTGGACTGTGTTAATTGCAAAAGATCATTGAGTAAATCATTTAATTTTGCAGCCTCTGCAAGTACCCGCTGAAGTGTTTCTTTGTACTCCCTGGCATCTCTGTTTTGGATTAATGTTACTTCTATATCGCCGATAATTGAAGTAAAAGGAGTTCTTAATTCATGTGAGGCATGGGCTACGAAAGAGCTTTGAGATTCGAAAGACTGTTCCAGATGTTCCAGCAAATTATTAAAAGTAATTGCAAGCTCGTTAATTTCATCTTTACTAGATTTTATTTGTAACCGCTTATGCAAACTGGTAGCACGTATAAATTTAACTTCATTAATTACTTTGATAATGGGCAATAAAGCAATTTTAGAAAATAACCTACCTGTGAAAAGCATTATAAAAAAAGAGATGAAAAATGCTACCACCATTAACCAAAAAAGTTGCTGCATTTGTTGCAAGCCATAAGCATCTATCGCTGAAAGCATCACCGTAAAGTTTCCAGAATTATCAACATAATAAATTCCAACGGTTTGTTTATTTCCTTCAATATAGTACACAGATTTATTTTGCCTTACCTTATCAATCACCTGCTTTGGCCATTGGTTAGCATTTGCATTTATAAAAACCGGTACATCGTTGTCATTATAAATATGAACAATCTCATCAGGTAAAGATTGAGGATATTTTTTTTGTACTTCATTAAATTTCTCCTTAGTTAAATTATCCTCTGCAAGAAATAGTTCTGCTGTGGTAGTTGCCCTGTCTAAAAGCCTGTCGTGAAAAGCACTTTTCTGGTATTGTGCGGTAAGTATGTAAATTCCTGACAATACAACCAATAATAGAAGTGTAGATATCAAGGTAAATTGTAAGGATAAACGATCTTTGATAGTCATGAAATTTTATTTAATGCTTGTGTAAAGTTCTATTGTTAGTCTTGAGGGGACTTATATTTACTGGTGCTGAATTAGTCTTCTGTTTTTAATAGGTACCCCATACCGATTACCGTATGAATTAGTACCGGACTAAAACCTTTGTCTATTTTTGAACGCAGGTAATTAATGTATACATCAATAAAGTTTGTACCCCGGTCATAATTTAATCCCCAAACATTTTCAGCAATAAAAGTTCTTGAT
>JAYTXG010000451.1:0-3548 GCA_043743375.1 Sphingobacteriia bacterium | reverse complement strand
TGCTGCATATTTATTTTTTATCTGATCAATTTGTTTACCTGGTCCGAATGAACTTAAAAACCAAAGTAATAAACTAATAACCATTATTACTTTACCAGCATCGGTAACAAAAATTCTTGCTTTCTCTACCATATTTATACCAACGTTTTTCCAACGTGGTGAGCGATACAAAGGCAATTCTAAAATAAAAAAACTTTTTTCTTTTATATTGATGAACCATTTTAAAATGTAACTAACAAATAAAGCCATAAAAGTTCCTAAAAAATACAATGCCATCATTACTAAACCCTGAAGACTAATAAATCCAAAATAATAATGATCATCAATTACCAAAGCAATTAATATAGTGTATACTGGTAATCTAGCACTACAACTCATTAAGGGTGTTACTAAAATAGTGAGTAGCCGCTCTTTTTTATTTTCAATATTGCGAGCACTCATAATAGCAGGAACAGCACAAGCAAAACTGCTGATCATTGGCATTACACTTTTGCCGTTAAGCCCTACTTTACGCATTAGTCGATCACTTAAAAATCCTATGCGAGCCATATAACCACTGTCTTCCAGCATAGTAATGAGTCCGAATAGTATCATTATTTGCGGAACAAAAACAAATATTCCACTTAATCCTGCAACCAATCCATTAACAATTAAATCGCTCCACCAAATTTCTGGTAAATGTTTAGAAAGCCAACTGCTAATTTGTGCAAAAGCATATTCAATTCCATCCATTGGATATTTGGCAATAGCAAACACACTTTGAAATAATAAAAATAAAACTGCCAAAAGAATGATGTAGCCCCATGTGCGATGCAATAAGATATTATCTATTTTATCACTGTACATTTTTTTCTCTAACGGTCCAGGTTCTACCACACATTTCTGCATTATTTGCCGAATATGTGTATAGCGTTGCATAATTTCTTCTGCCTGTGTTTTTGTAGGGTTGAAATTATTTTTTGCAACTATTGCTGGAATGCCTACGTGATTTTTATTTATATCAAGCTCTTCATAATTAATTAAATGGTGAATGGCGGCGTATTTACTTAATGCTGGAAATAGTTGTTGTACTTCTTCAATTGCTTTTGGTGCTAGTTTGTTAATTTCAATGAAATCGTTATTCAATTTACAAGATGCAGCATTGGTTTTAGTTAAAAGCGTAATAGCTTTTTTGAGTTCACCTAAGCCTTTATTTTTTCTTGGGTTAACTGCAACAACTGGTATTCCCAATTCTTTTTCTAAACCAGCAATATCAATTTTAATTCCTTTTTTTGTAGCAATATCGTTCATGGTTAACGCCATTACAACTGGAATTTTTAAATCTATAATCTGACTACAAAAAAGTAGGTTGCGTTTGAGGTTGCTTGCGTCTGCCACCAATAAAATCATATCAGCTTTAACCTCCTGATCTCTTCCCATCATTACTTTATAAGCCACCCATTCGTCGGAACGGCGTGGATATAAACTGTAAGTACCGGGTAAATCTATAAGCTCTGTGTCTTTTTCATTTTCAATAGAATAGGAGCCAGTTTTTTTATCAACCGTAACTCCTGGAAAATTACCTACCTGCTGGTTTAATCCAGTGAGGGCATTAAATAACGAGCTTTTACCGCTATTTGGGTTACCTACTAATGCTATATGGTATTTTTGATTTGCCAGATTGCAAAAGTAGCTGCAAGAAATTGCATAAGGTTACGAGATTGGGAACAGAATATACCACCATCCACTTACTTTTGTACAATAATTTGTTTTTATGCGAAAATGGCTTGCCATCTTTATTTTTTTACCTTGTTTATTAGACGCACAATCAAAAAGGAAACTTCGTTTATCAGCCGAAAAAGAAAATGAAAAAATTGTAGGGAATCTTAAAAAGCATATTCAGTATTTAGCCAACGACAAGTTGGAGGGTAGAAGAACTGGAACAAAGGGCGAATTGTTGGCAATGGAATATATTATTGACCAATATAAGCAGATAGGGTTAACACCAAAAGGCACGAATGGGTATATACAGGAATTTGAAATAAATGAGGGCAAACAAATTATGCCTTCTACTTATTTAAAATTAGAGGGCAAAAATTTGCAGTTAATAGATGACTACTTTCCGTTAGCATTTAGTGCTTCTACATCTGCCAAAGGCAATACTGCTGTGGCTTTGAGCGAAGCAAATCAACCTTGGTTTAAAGATATTGCTGAAATAGTAGAAGAAAATAAAACCAATATTCATTTTGATATTGAAGAAGTTATTAAAAAGGAAGCGAATGATGCTGCAGCTAAAAAAGCAACTGCATTATTTTTGTTTAATAGTTCGGCTGCAGTAGATAATATTCAGTTTAATAAAAATGATAAATCTACTACATTAGCTATTCCAGTTATTTATATCACTAAAGTAGGATTAAAAAAATACTTGAATGATTTTACGGCATCTGTAAATATTGATTTAAATATTTCATTTGAAAATAAAATTCGCAAAGCCAGAAATATTGTTGGCTATATAAATAATAATGCTACTAATACGGTTGTACTAGGCGCACATTATGATCACCTCGGATACGGGGAAGATAAAAATGCATTAGATACTGGATATATTGTTCATAATGGTGCCGATGATAATGCAAGCGGAACGGCTGCTCTTATTGAGTTAACACGGAAGTTGGTAATAAAATCGCCATCAAATAACAATTATTTAATTATCCATTTTTCAGGCGAAGAATTAGGATTATTTGGTAGTAAATATTGGTTAGATAATCCAAGTGCTACAATTATTCCAAACTATATGATTAATATGGATATGGTAGGAAGGTATGACACTGCTAGAAAATTAATAATAGGTGGTTTTGGAACTTCACCAGTTTGGGCTAAGGTTATTCCTGCTGTAACAAATAAATTAGTTATCAAAATTGATAGCGCAGGCAGTGGGCCTAGCGATCATGCTAGTTTTTATCGAAAAGATATTCCAGTGTTATTTCTATTTACTGGAAGTCATACTGATTACCACAAAGCAACCGACGATTGGGATAAAATTAATTATGATGGAGAGTCGGCCATTTTGCAGATGGTCTATTCATTAATAGAAAATACAAATGACAAAGGGAAAATTGTTTTTACCAAAACTGCCGAACAACAAATGGGCAGAAGCACCCGTTTTACTGTTAGTTTAGGAGTAATTCCTGATTATGGATTTTCGGGAACAGGTATGAGGATAGATGGAGTTAGTACGGGTAAATTAGCTGAGAAAAGAGGATTGCAGGCAGGAGATATTTTATTGCAATTAGGCGACTACAAATTTGTAGATGTAAACAGCTATATGCAATCATTATCTAAATTTAAAAAAGGCGATAAAACTTTTTTAATTCTAAAAAGAGGTACAGAAGAGAAAAAAATTGAGTTGGAGTTTTAAAAAAAAACATGAAAAAATTACTCTTAGATGTAGATGAATTAAACAATGATTTTTTTGATGATACTCGGTTGTTGGGTATTACTGCTACAGTTAAAGATTATCAGTTTTGTATGCAGTTGAATAATATGCTAGGGTACGATTTCAGGCTTAA
>JAYTXG010000450.1:0-3909 GCA_043743375.1 Sphingobacteriia bacterium | reverse complement strand
ACAACACTAAAAAATAACATTGATAGAAAGGCAAGTCTTCTCATGTTCAGCTTAATTTTATGAATTCCGAAGATAATTAAACAAAACAGAAAATAATCTGTTGGGATAGAGTATTTTATTAATGGTAATTAATTATGAAAAAAATATTACGGTTAGTCATTGTATTGTTATTAATATTAGGTAGTACATTAATGTATGCACAAAACACAGGTGTTTTATCAGGCATAATTCTCGATAAATCACTTCAAAAGCCAATATCCGGCGTTAGTATACAATTAATACAAGATAAATTGGGAGCAATTTCTGATAGCAGTGGAAAATTTAGAATTACAGGTATTAAGCCTGGAGCTTATTCTGTTAATTTTTCGATCCTTGGCTTTAATAATTTGAACAAGTATAACGTAGCCATCACTTCGGGAAACGAAAATAACCTTGTAATTGAAATGGAGTCTAAAATTAATAATTTAGCTGATGTAACTGTTTCTAGTACCAATAGAAATAAATCGGCCAAAGCTGCCACACTCGAAACACCTTTAAGTGTTCAACGATTAACTACCGAAGAAATAAAATCGAACCCGGGAGGCAACTTTGATATTTCTAGAGTAGTGGAAGCATTGCCAGGTGTTGGTGGTTCTGCAGCAACAGCTGGTTTTAGAAATGATATAATTGTTAGAGGTGGTGCACCTAATGAAAATGTGTATTATTTAGATGGTATAGAAATACCAGTAATTAATCATTTTGCTACACAAGGAAGTGCAGGCGGACCAGCAGGTATTTTAAATGTTAGTTTTATTGAGGAGGTAAAATTGAGTTCTTCGGCATTTGATGCAAAATTTGATAATGCACTTTCTTCTGTTTTTGAATTCAAACAAAAGAGAGGAAATACCAATCGGCTACAAGGAAATATTCGCCTAAGTGCAACTGAATTAGCCGCAACTTTTGATGGCCCATTATCGAAAGATAAAAGAACTACTTTTTTAGCATCTGCAAGAAGGAGTTACTTACAACTTTTATTTAGTGCGCTTGATTTTCCAATCAGACCAAATTTTTGGGATTTTCAATATAAAATATCCCATCAAATTAATAAAAACACTTCCCTCACTTTTTTAGGTGTTGGTGCTATAGATGAGTTTAGTTTTGCCGCGCCAAAAAAATCAACACCAGAAAAATTATATTTACTAAATAGCGCTCCTTTTATTAATCAATGGAATTATACAGTTGGTGCTAGCATAAAGCATTTAATCAATAACGGCTATTGGAATTTGGCATTGAGTAGAAATGAATTTGACAATCAATTAGAGAAGTTTGAAAACAATTTAGGGTCAAATAAAGGATTACGTACTCTTTATTTCCAGTCGAGAGAATCTGAAAACAAACTTCGATATGATGTAAATAAATCTTACAATGGCTGGAAAATTAGCTATGGTGCAGTTGCTCAGTTTGTTTCTCAAACCAATTTAACTCAACAACTTATTAAAGCTGCTCAAACCGACAATAGTGGCAACATTATCGCTCCTGCAATAATCAATAATTTTTCAGGCAAAATTAGTATGGGCAGATTTGGTGGTTTTGGTCAAGTCGGAAAGCGATTTATGAATAATCATTTAGGGGTTAGTGCTGGCTTACGTTTCGACCAAAATACTTTTACTACAACTGGAATGAATCCATTAAAAACTTTATCTCCACGCATTGCGTTAAGCTATGTATTAACCGACAAATGGACCATCAATGCTTCTGTAGGATCATACACTAAAATCTTACCTTATACTGCTTTAGGATTTAAAAACAATGAGGGAAATTATGTAAATAAAGATGTTGATTATACCATTAGTAACCATTATGTTGCAGGTGTAGAATATCTTCCTTCTAGTGCTACAAGATTTACGTTTGAAACATTTTACAAGCAATATAATAATGTACCAATATCTGTAAGAAATGGAATTAGTTTATCCAATCAAGGAACTGATTTCTCGGCATTAGGCAATGAAGATATTACTACCAATGGCAAAGGAAGATCGTATGGATTTGAATTTTTTGCACAACAAAAACTCACAAAAAGAATTTTTGGCGTATTGAGTTATACCTATTTTAATAGTCAATATACCAACAGATATACTAACTATGTTGCAAGTTCTTGGGATAATCGATATTTATTTTCCATTATTTGGGGATATAAATTTAATAGAAATTGGGAACTCGGTTTAAAATTCCGTTTTCAGGGAGGCGTACCTTATACTCCGTTTGACATGTTGGCAAGTAGAACTAATTATTTAACACTTGGCACTGGCGTTTTAGATTTTAACCAAGTTAATAATCAACGTTTAAATAATTTTAATACTGGTGATATTCGAATTGATAAAAAATGGTATTTCAAAAAAATCACCTTTGATTTATTTTTGGATATAAGAGATTTTTATTCATCTAAAAACATTGGACCTGAGGAATATACATTCAAACGAAATGATGATAACACCGCTTTTTTAACAACCAATGGATTGCCTATTCAGCAAAATGGTAGTAATGCAATTCCATTATTATTAAAGAATGAAACTTCAAACTTAAGACCAACATTTGGATTTATTATTGAATTTTAAACCGCATACATATAGCCAATAAAATCATAATAGCTGATAAGCAATAGATAACAGATAATAGATAAATATAATATCCACAAAAATAGGGTTCTTTAACCCTATTTTTTATGCATTAATAGTACGAAAATTGTATAAGAAAAAACGATACTTATCTCCCCATATTTATACAATAAAATATGAATAAATATCATACTCCAGAGAATGAAAGCATACGTGTGCGCAAACTTCATTCATACAACATTTTAGACACTCCTGCAGAGGATATTTTTGATGATTTAACAAAAATGGTTGCAAAACTATTAAATGTACCCATTGTTTTAGTGAGTCTTGTGGATCAAGATAGACAATGGTTTAAATCGAAAGTTGGAATTGAAGCAGATGAAACTCCACGCGAAATTTCGTTCTGTCGGTATGCAATTTTGCAAGACGAGATTTTTGAAGTGGAAAACGCTCACGATGATGTGCGTTTTCAAAATAATCCATTGGTAACTGGTAATCCCAATATAGCATTTTATGCAGGTGCTCCATTAATAGACAATGAAGGATTAAACATGGGATCATTGTGTGCTATTGATACTTCTCCAAGGAAACTAAGCGAATTTGAACGTAGTATTCTTAATACTGTTTCAAAAACAATAATGAGTTTAATTAAATTCCGAAAAAAGGAAGAAGAGCAAGTTATTTATAATAAGTTTTTTGATTTAACCCTCGACATGCTCTGTGTGGCAAATACTGATGGATGTTTTAAAATATTAAATCCCGCATTTGCAAAAATTCTGGGTTGGTCTGAAGAAGAATTAATGAGGAATAGGTTTATAGACTTTGTTCACCCTGAGGATGTTGATTACTCTATAAAGGAATTTAAAAATCTTAGAAAGGGGTTAAATACAGTTGGGTTCCAAAATCGTTATAAAACAAAAGAAGGAAATTGGGTATGGCTGGAATGGACGTGTATCCCTGATAAAAATACGGGAGAACTTTTTGCAGTAGCTCGTAACATTACTGAGTTAAAAGAAATTC
Source organism: Sphingobacteriia bacterium (assembly GCA_043743375.1). Lineage (GTDB taxonomy): Bacteria > Bacteroidota > Bacteroidia > Chitinophagales > Chitinophagaceae > Sediminibacterium. The sequence goes on along the minus strand of JAYTXG010000450.1, from coordinate 295 downwards.
AAAGTGGTTTTTTAAACGAAAAAAAAGAGACTGAAAGGTTAACGTTAGCAAAAGATGAGTTTCTTGCAAATATGAGTCATGAAATAAGAACCCCTTTAAATTCTATTTTAGGGTTTCTTGATTTACTTTCAAAAACTTCACTTAATAATGAACAACAACAATATGTTGAAATTTCTTCAATTGCTTCAAAAAATTTAGCTGTTCTAGTAAATGATATATTAGATATATCGAAACTAGAGTCAGGCAAAATTATGCTGGAGGAAACCCCAATTAATGTAGAGGGTATTATCAAACA
>JAYTXG010000449.1:0-5355 GCA_043743375.1 Sphingobacteriia bacterium | reverse complement strand
AATGACCAACAAAAAGCACGAACGCCTAACATTATGACGTATAGCTGCAAGCCCCGATAATTTTTTGAGTATATAAAATTAATTAGTATTTTTAAGAATCATCAATCACTATTAATTAAAACAGTAGTTAAGAGGTGTACAACAAATTAATAAATTGGCTGATACTTTTCTTATTGTTAGTAGCAACTTTATTAAACCAAAATAAGTTTGTAACTTAGTAAATGTGAGGATACAAGATATTATACAGATTGATAAAGAGATTATGAGCGGACAACCTGTTTTTATGGGTACTCGTGTGCTAATAGACTCTCTATTTGATCATCTTGAAGCAGGTATTTCGCTTGACGAATTTCTTGATGATTTTCCTTCTGTTACCAAAGAACAGGCTATTTGTCTTCTTGAAATAGCTAACAAGATGCTTACCTCTCAAAAAGCCGATCAAATATATGAAGCTCTTGCTTGATGAAAATTTACCTAAAAGATTAAAATTAGATTTCTCTGAACATGAGATTTTTACCGTTCGAGATAAAGGTTGGAATGGAATTAAAAACGGGAAACTTCTTAGTCTATTGCTTGAAAATAACTTTGATGCTTTGTTTACTTTCGACAAAAATTTAAGTTATCAACAAAACTTTTAAAAGTATTCTATAACTGTTTTTGTTTTAAATGCTCCAATCAATTCTTACATCGAGCTTACTAAATTGTCTTCACAAGTTCACGAGTATTTAAACAAACCGCCATTAATGCATGGCCCTATCATTATTTCAGCCCGCTAAAAAGTATGCACCTAACATTATGACGTATAGTTGCAAGCCCCGATAATTTTTTGAGTATATAAAATTAATTAGTATTTTCAAGAACCACCAATCACTAATAGTTAAACCAATAATTAAAAAGTGTATAACAGATCAATGAAACAATTAAAAATAAACAAGAAGTAATAAACTGGCGGATACTTTTCTTATTGTTAGCAACAATTGAGTTGGCTCGGTGGATACATTGGGCCAAGTTGACAAAATCTCGTTTGACTTAAAATAAAATACAAGTCAACTTTAGTAATAAATACATATATTATCAGTAAAATAATATGAAATTTTATCTTTATACAGCCTTCATTTCTTTCTTATTGGTGGCGTGTAAGCACACTTCAAGGCTTTATGCAATTAACACCTTGTGTTTATCTTTAATAAGTGATAGAATTTTTTACAAACTCAAGTTAGCAGCCATTGGAGAAATTCTTTAATACTTTAAATTGTATTAACCCCCTAATTCTTTGGTACACCCACTAAGCTTAAGGTATTCAATATATAAATTATTTTTTTGTTCAAGGCTTTGTATATTTAGTTGTTGTATAAACGCTATTTGGATAAGCACATTTTCTAAAGCAATAAATAAAATTATATGAAACAAATTTGTATTCTATTTCTCACTGGTCTATTAATGTCTAACTTATTTGGACAAACAAAATTTGAGTTAGCTGATGTTTCAAAATTAGTAGGACTAAGTGACCCACAGATTTCGCCTAATGGTAAAAATATTGTACTGGTTACTTCAAGACCCGACTTCGATAAAAATCGTTACAATTCAGCATTGGTTCTTGTAGAAATTGCAACTAAAAAAATGACAGTTTTAACCCAAGACAGACAAAGCGTTTTGCAACCACGATGGTCTCCTAGTGGAGATAAACTCGCCTTTTTGGCAAGAGTAGGACTTGGAAAAGAAGCTAGCAATCAACTATTCATACTACCAATAAGCGGTGGTGAAGCAAAACAAATAACTAAAACTCCAAAAGGAATTCAGCACTATGTTTGGAGTCCAAATTCTAATTTGGTTGCGTATGTAACAGAAGATGAACCTGCTAACAAAGCTGAAATTGAAAAAGGACATACTGTTTTTGAAGTAGGTAATAATGATGTGTTTATTAGCAGCCAACCAAATCCATCTCATATTTGGATGATAAATTTAGAAAACGGGGGAAACAAAAGGCTTACATCAGGTACATGGACATTACCAGTTACAATTCCTCCTGGTGCACCGTCTTCACCTTTATCATGGAGTGCCAATGGTAAAGACATTGCATTTGTAAAAGTAAATAGTCCTTACTCTGGCGATGCTAGATATAGGTCGTTGCAAATATTAAGTATAGCAGATAGAACAATGAAACAAATTACATCAAGAAACCAATTTGAATCTTACCCATCATTTTCTAATGATGGTTTATCTATTTGTTATTGGAATAAAAAAGGCGAAAGCTCCAACGATATTAATGAAATATGGGTAACAGATCTTAATGGTAATGTTGGAAAAAAAATCTCAACAAATTTAGACCGAGATTTATATAGAAGCATTTGGATGCCCGACAATAAAAATTTATTCGTTGGTGGTCATAATGATAATAAAACTTCTCTATGGCTATTAAATGTAAATGGAGAATCAAAGCAAATTAATGTAGGAAATATTTCACCAAATTGGGGATTTTGGATTGATGCTGCAGTTGGCAAAGATGGTTCAATTGCTTTTATTGGTTCAGAAACAACACACCCAAGTGAATTGTATTATTTACCTAATGCAACTGCTAAACCAGTTTGTTTAACAAGTTTAAATAATGAAGTTGCTTCTATGACACTTGGTAAAACAGAAACACTTTATTGGCAAAATGATGGATTTAATCATTGTGGTATTGTTACTTATCCTATCAATTTTGATAACAATAAAAAATATCCTGTTGTACTTGTAGTTCATGGAGGACCTAATGCTGCATCTGTGGAAGGCTTTGGTCGTTTTGCTCAGCTTTTGGCAAATCAAGGTTATTTTGTTTTTGAGCCAAATTATAGAGGTAGCGATAATTTAGGTAGTGCTTATAAAATAGCAATTGTAGAAGATGCCGGAGCTGGTCCGGGAAGAGATGTAATGGCTGGCTTAACTAAATTAAAAACCAATGCCAGTATTGATACAAATAATATTGCTGTTACTGGATGGTCTTATGGTGGTTATATGACAGTTTGGTTAGCTGGCCATTATGGTGGCTGGAAAGCTGCTGTGGCAGGTGCTGCGGTTACTGATTTAGTAGATCAATATAATATATCGGATGGCAATGCTGCAAGATCTTCTGCTTACGGTGGTTCACCATGGAAAGATGATATCATGCAAAAGTATATGGCACAATCGCCTATAACAGAAGCTAAAAATATTAAAGCTGCAACACTAATTCTAGCAAATACTGGAGACCCCAGAGTACCGATCAGTCAGTCCTACAAACTATTCCATTCTCTAAAAGACAATAATGTAACCACAAAATTTTATGCTTGGCCCATTCCTGCACATAATGCTAGTGACCCAATATCACAAATGGATAGAGACAAGCTATGGATAGACTGGCTAAATAAGTATTTGAAAAATTAAAAATAAACAAGAAGCAATAACTGGCTGATACTTTATCCCTACTGCAAATTTGGGGCGAAGATAGTCGACCTTCATAACCATATTAACCTGATATAAGATGAAATTTCTTGAAAGCGAATAACAAAAGATAAAAATAAAGTTCGACTAAGTTTTAATTCAAAAACAACTATAACATTATAATTATGAAACGTAGAACCTTTGTTAAGAACTCAACATTTACAGCTTTGGGAATTGCAACATTTGGTGCCATTAATTGGAATGGAAAAAGTTTTGAAGGGAACAATGAAACTACTAGCGATATTTTAGGTCCATTTTACCGCCCAGGGTCTCCTATGAGAAGCAACTTAATTCCCGCAGGATCTACAAGTGATATAATGCATTTAAGTGGAACCATTTTTAAAAACGATGGAAAAATACCTCTACCTAATGTACTCATCGAAGCATGGCAATGTGATGAACATGAACATTATGATAATACTTCCGATGACTATTTACTTAGAGGGGCTGTAAAAACAGGGAGAGATGGTAAATATGCATTTAAAACTATTGTGCCTGTACCATACAAAGACGGTGATGCATGGAGACCAGCACATGTTCACATGAGAATTTCGAGTAGTGATTCTCAAGATCTTATTACCCAAATATATTTCAAAGGAGATCCCCATATAGAAGAAGACGCAGCAGCCAAATCGCCACAATCGTTTCATCGTATTTTGAAAATAAGCAAAAATTCTTCCAATGAAAGCTTTGTGAAATTTGATGTTGTGATGGGTAAGACCTTCAAATTTAGTGATGAAGGATATAAGAAAATCACCGGGTTGTATAAGTTGAAAGATGGAATAGCTGAATTTACTAGGGAAGACGATTTACTTTTTTTTAAATTAAACGGACAATTTAAGGAAGGGTTAATGTACAAGGGAAATAATTCATTTGAAGGTGGAATTGGATTTAATAAAGTAAAATTTGAATTAATGACTAATGGAGAAGTATTAACGAAGATTACAATGTGGGATCACTGGACTGAAGATCAACGATATTTAAAAATCTATGAAGGAATAAAAGCTTTTAAGTATGGCAATTAACTTTGAAACGATTTTATAAAAATTTCAGATAACGAGCGTACGCACTTATGCCAATATTATGACATATAGCTGCAATTGTCGTTAACTTTTTTAGTGTATAAATAAATAAAGAAGCCCTAACAGTTCAGTATGCCGTGGCTCAAGTCCTAATGGGTAACTTAAAAAGAACACGCTAATTAAATTATCGAAGTGTTTTTTTGTTTTACAAAAGAGTAACTCGTTTTTCTGCATATCGGAAATCGATTTCCTGTTTTCGTAAAGACAATAACTTTAATTCACATCACTTTGCGTATCAAATAAAATAATAAACTGATGTGTAGAATACTACCTTTCCTAATACTGATTCTTATAAATGGAAAATCAATAGCACAAAACAATATTCCTAAAATTAAAATAACAGATACTTCTTTTTTTGAGCCAAAATTCTTACCAGAAATAACTTTGGTAGGCCGCAATACAAAAGCAGATATCCACTTTTTACCCGAAATAGTTGGCACCAATATTAATGCAGGTAAAAAAAACTCATTGATTATGATGGATAATGTTCAAGGCAATGTGGTAAATAATACCATGCGTCAGGTAATGGCAAAAGTTCCAGGTATACAAATATGGGAGAGTGATGCAAGTGGAATTCAAATTGGCATTGCAGCACGTGGACTTAGTCCTAACAGAAGCTGGGAATTTAATATACGTCAGAATGGATTTGATGTAAGTAGCGATCCTTTTGGCTATCCAGAAGCCTACTATACTCCCCAACTAAATTCAGTACAACGTATCCAAGTAGTGCGTGGTGCAGGAAGTTTGCAATACGGTCCTCAATTCGGAGGTCTTGTAAATTTCATTATGAAAGATGGGAGTGAAATTAATAAAC
>JAYTXG010000448.1:0-3846 GCA_043743375.1 Sphingobacteriia bacterium | reverse complement strand
GAATTGGGATGGATTGGTCTTCTGCTTTTTTGCATATTAATGTTTACAATACTTCGTGTTGGTATAATCAATTATTATTCAATAAAAGATCCCTCCTTAAAATCTTATTGCCTTGCAATGATATTAATTATTTTCGCATTTCATATTGGAAACTATCCCCAGGAAGCATTAGTACAATTTCCGTCTAATGTATATTTTTATCTTGTTACTTCACTAATTGTAGTTCTTAAGAGAATAGATGATCAGCAGCAAAAAGAAATTGACTTATTAAAATCAGTAATATGATTAAGGGACGAGATATTATTATTGTAGGGCAACAGCCTTGGGATGTAGAAATTGGTAGTAATTGTAAAAATATTGCGATTGAATTCAGTAAAAATAATCGGGTGTTATATGTAAATTCTCCACTTGATAGAATAACATCAATCAAAGAAAAAAATGACCATAAAATTCAAAAAAGAATCAATGTAATCAGAGGGAAAGAAAATGGACTAGTGGTAATCGAAAATAATTTGTGGAATCTTTATCCAAACAAAATGGTTGAGTCTATTAATTGGATTAACAGTCAACGAATATTTGAAATTTTTAATCGTTTTAATAATAAATTATTTGCCAGAAGTATTTTAAAAGCGATTGATTTTTTAGAGTTTACTAACATCATTCTATTTAATGATAACGATATTTTCAAGAGTTTTTATTTGAAAGAGATGCTTCAGCCAACAACAAGTATTTACTATTCTAGAGATAATATAATTATAGTAGATTATTGGAAAAAGCATGGAGAAAAATTGGAGCCTGAGCTGATTGCTAAAAGTAATATTTGTTTGGCTAACTCTTCATATATGGCTAATTATTGCAAACAGTATAATCCTAATTCTTATAATATTGGACAAGGTTGTGACATCCATGAATTTTCGAATCTTAAAAATTTAACAATTCCTGATGACATACAATTCTTGAATAAACCAATTATTGGCTATGTAGGAGCGCTGATCGGCTTGCGATTAAATATTTCGATATTAATCGAAATTGCAAAAAATAAACCAGATTGGAGCATTGTTTTGGTTGGCCCTGAAGACGATGCTTTTAAAGAAAGTGAACTTCATCAATTAAGTAATGTTTATTTTTTAGGACCAAAGTCAACAAACGATTTGCCTAGCTATATCAATTCATTTAGTGTATGTGTTAATCCACAGATACTTAGCCAGGTTACCATTGGTAATTATCCCAGAAAAATTGACGAATACCTTGCAATGGGTAAACCTGTTGTTGCCACCAAAACTCCTTTTATGGAAGAAGTTTTTAGTGAACATACTTATCTTGGGCAAAATGCTGAAGATTTTATTTTCCTAATTAATAAAGCATTGGTTGAGAATAATAATGATTTGATTGAAGCACGAAAAGCCTTTGCACTAAACCATTCATGGGAAAATAATGTATTAAAAATTTATGATCGGATAAATCAGTTTGAAAATAGTTAAAAGCTATTTTTGAAATAGTCGAAGTTAAATTTAATATACCTGTAGAAGTGCCTTAATAGAGTAATTGGAACATTATTACTTTCTCTCCATTTTGTTCTTTTCATGGTACTCGGTTCTATACTCGTATTTACTTGAGTAAAAAGTTGTTGATAATTTTCGAAAATTATTGATTTGCCTTTCTTTTGTAGAAAGGAAAACATCATTAGGTATTCCGTTTTATCACCTTTTACCCCTTCAACATATTTACCAAATTTATTTAGAAAATTGGATCTCCTTAAATGTGGGTGATCACTGTAGTAATAAAACTTATTGGTTCCTAAATTCCAAATACTAAATTTCATTTCAGCAAATCCGTGTTTATAAGATTTTAAATATGGATATTTACGGTAAGCATAAAAGCGAGCCATGTCGAATTTATTTTCTTTTTCTAAAATATCATAGGCATTTTCTAAATGAATGCCAAAATCAGAAGAAGGAATAAAGTCTTCTTGCACATAAAGTGTGTATGGGGCGGATGCCATTTCTTGCCCTTTATTAATATTATTTCCAAGGCCTTTGTTAATTGGCGAAGTAATGTAAATAAATTGATGCTTTTGTTGAATTGTTTTAATATATTCTTGGTGGATAGTTTTGCTAGAATCATCAGAAACGATAATTTCTTTAAAGTATATTTCTAATTCACTAAAAGTCATAAATAATCTTTCTAAAGATTTACTTCTATTGTAATGTGTTATTAATAGGGTTATTGACGGGAAATGATATTCTTTCATTTAAAACTATTAGTAAACAATTTACATCTTTAATTTGAGAATGGTCTAATGGTTGTGAATATTTACCTAAATTTATTCATATAAATTGAATGGAAAGCAAAATCGAATTAAATATTATAGTTGCAACAGATAAAACTTATCTTATTTTACTAGCTGCTTTAGTAAAGTCTATTGAGTTAAATTACCACGGAGATCAAACTATCCATTTTTTTATATTAGCCGATAATATTTCTGATAATAACAAGAAAAAGCTAACAAAAAGTATTCATACTCCAAAGATTGATTTTGTTTGGATTGATCTTGATTATATAAATTTATACAAAATCGATATTCCAATAGATCGGACTTCATATCCACAAAACATTTATATGAGATTGCTTATTCCCTATTTGTTAGGTGATCATATAAATAAAATTCTATACCTCGATGTAGATATGTTAGTGCTAACTGATATACAAGCTATTTTTGAAATAGAATTAGGGAATAATATAGTTGCTGCAGTTATTGATCCCCGAGTAAAATGTTTTGCGAACAAGTGGGGTGGAGTTTTAAACTACAAATCACTCGGATTGAGAGGTGATTTACCCTATTTTAATTCTGGGTTACTTTTAATTGATTTGCAAAAATGGCGAGATTTTAACGTTACTAAAAAAGTAATTGATTGTATCAATCAAAATAAAAAATATGCACAGTATCCTGATCAATATGGGTTGAATGTTGTTTTACCTTTCAAATGGAAATCAATTGATCCATTATGGAACTATTATAGTGATGGGAGTGAGGCTGATCCTAAAATCATTCATTTTATTGGACGTAAACCTATTTATCCTAGCTATAAAGGAAATATATTGTTTCAACAGTTGTTTTATCGATATTTGAATCAAACATTATGGATTAATTCTCCGAAAGTTCCCGAATGGAGTAGAGTGATAAAAAAACTGACAAACGTTTTCGACAAATATTTTAAGAGAAGTTCAAAATAAAATTACTTGAATTATGTTGGAAACTTTATTTAAAAAAATCAATAACAAGCATTTTTTTTCTTTCTTAGGAAATATTATGATGTCTGTATTATCGATGATTATAGTAGCTATTCTTTTTAGGTCAATGGCTAAAGTAGATATCGGTTATTGGTTTTTCTTTCAAACTTTATTTGTATTACTAGACACTTTTAGAACTGGGTTTTTACAAATTGCCTTAATTACTTTTTATACAGGGGCTGAAGAAAAGCGAGCAAAGGAAGTAATTGGATCTATTTGGTTTTTAGCTATTTGCATTACTGCAATTCTTGTACTAGCCAATTTAGCGATTTTGCCCTTTTTGAAGTATTTTACTAGCACAGCTATTATTGCAACAATTCAATGGTTTGGCCTTACTTTTTTGGCAACTTTGCCTTCAAATATTGCTTCTTGGATTTTACAGGCCGATCAACGTTTCGATCGGTTATTAATTTTACGAGTACTCACTCAAGGTTCATTTATAATTTGTTTATTGCTTTTAATTTTTTTTAAACAAGTAGATCTTGATCATTTATTATTAGTTAACTTTTTGATTAATATAATGGTAAGTTGTATAGCAATTATTTTTAAGTGGAC
>JAYTXG010000447.1:0-10158 GCA_043743375.1 Sphingobacteriia bacterium | reverse complement strand
TTTGTTGTTGCAGAATTGATATTGTATTCAGCAAATAGTTCCTTTCCAATATCACTTTGTTGGGAAGCAAAACGAAAGTACTGCTTTGGATCATTTCGTATAATTAATTGAACACTTGAAGAGCATAAATTACACACGCCATCAAATAATATGATCGAATGTTCATATTCAGTAGAATCATTCATAACTTATCATTCTTAAATTATCATTCTTAAGCCATATTATGAAAAACCTTGTTCACATCTTCATCTTGTTCAAGGCGTTCAATTAGTTTACTTACATCTTCGGCTTGTTCATCGGTCATGGGAACTGTTGTAGTAGGTATCCACTCTAATTCGGCACTTATTGGTGTAAGGTTCTTATCTTCTAAAGCTTTTTGCAGTTTTCCAAAATCGGTAAATTCACATCTCAAAACCAATATTGGTAAATCGTTATCGTCGTTGCTTTCACCTAATTCATTTAAACCATGATCAATTAAATCTAATTCCATTTCATCCAAATCCAATCCTTCTAACTTCAATTTAAAAACCCCCATTTTTTTAAATTGAAAACTCACACTACCACTATTACCTAGTGCTCCATGGCCTTTATTAAAGTGACTTTTTACATTGGCAACAGTTCGAACATGGTTATCGGTTGCTGTTTCTACCAATAATGCTACACCATGAGGGGCATATCCTTCGTACAAAACTTCTTCGTAGTTAGATGTATCTTTTCCCATTGCCCTTTTGATAGCCGCTTCTACACGGTCTTTTGGCATGCCAACACTTTTTGCATTTTGAAAACACCTTCGTAAAGCGGGATTGGTAGCAGTGTCTGGTCCGTTTGCTTTCACTGCAATTACAATCTCCTTTCCAATACGGGTAAAATTTTTGGCCATTTTATCCCAACGAGCAAACATGCTTGCTTTACGTACTTCAAAAATTCTTCCCATATAAATAATTATGAATTATAAATTAAGAGTTATGAATTAGCATTTAATTCGTTCAGCCTGTAAAATTAACGCATACTAGCTTAGTAGCCAACGATGTTTTAATAAAAAAACCGCCTCAATTAAATGGAGACGGTTTTAATACAATTAATATAATCTAGTGTTTTTCGAAATCAGAAGCATGGGGGATGATATTACTTGGATTTTGAAGTTTGCTCCTTTTTTTGCTGTAAAGGAAATAAACTACTAAACCTAATGCCATCCATCCAAAAGCTACTTTCAGGGTTGTTGCATCTAAAACAAATATCATTGAAGAACATATAAGAACACCTAAAGTGCAAACAACAGGAACAAATGGAGTTTTAAAAGGGCGTTCAATTTCGGGAGATTTAACCCTTAAAACCCATACGCCAATACTTACTAATACAAAGGCAAATAAGGTTCCGAATGATGTTAAATCACCAGCAACATGCCCAGGTACGAAAGCAGCAAATAATCCTACAAAAACAAATAAAATAATATTGGCTTTATATGGTGTTTTAAATTTTGGATGTAATTCGCCAAATGCTTTTGGTATTAATCCATCATTACTCATTGAGTAGAAAATTCTACTTTGTCCCATTAGCATTACCAATATCACAGAAGAGAAACCTGCAAGAATAGCAATAGTAACTGCTTTGGCCAACCAACCGTAACCAGTCATATATGTAGATATGGCATAGGCAACAGAGGCTTCACGGCCTTTTTCTGGGTCAACAAAATCTTTCCAGTTAGCAACACCAGTTAAAACGTGACCGAATAATATATATAAAATTGTACACACTACTAATGAACCAAGAATACCTATTGGCATATCTCTTTTAGGGTTTTTAGCTTCTTGAGCAGCGGTTGAAACTGCATCAAAACCAATAAAGGCAAAAAATACAATTGCTGCACCACCTAATACACCACCCCAACCATGTTTATTAAAAGGCGTGTAGTCGGCTATTACTTTTCCAGCACTATCTACAACTGCAGCAGTTCCTTCAGGAATTAAGTAAGGAGTATGGTTTTCTGGTTTAATAAACTGCCATCCAATAGCAATGAAAAGTATAACAATAGCTACTTTAATAAATACGATGACTGCATTTACAATTGCAGATTCTTGAGTTCCTTTAATTAGTAAGAGCGTTATTAATAATAAAATAACTAAAGCAGGGGCGTTCAAAAAGCCTTGGTGTAATACACCTGCAGAATCGGTAAAGCTTTCAAAAGGGGAGTGGCACCATTCGTAAGGGATGGAACCGCCAAATAATTTGTTTAAATATTCGCTCCAAGCGATTGAAACGGTTGCGGCACCTAATGCATATTCCATAATTAATGCCCAACCTATGATCCATGCAACCAGCTCACCTAAAGTAACATAAGAATAAGCATAAGCGCTTCCTGATATAGGAATCATAGCTGCAAATTCTGCATAACAAAGACCCGCAAAAGCACAACCAACGGCTGCAATAATAAAGGATATGGTTACAGCTGGTCCGGCAGCTTGGCCAGCAGCGGCGGCAGTTCTTACAAATAAGCCAGCACCAATAATGGCACCAATGCCAAGGGCAATAAGATTGCCAGCTCCTAAGGTTCTTTTTAAACCATTTTCGGAATCATTCGTATGCGCAAGCATGGCAGAAAGTGATTTTTTTCTAAATAAACTCATTGCTTAATTAATTAGGGTTCAGTTTACAATTGATTGGGCAAAATAGGCATTTAATTGCTTTCTTTCATTAAAAACTTTATGCAAATTGGGAGTGGGGTTTTTAAGATTTTACGGTTATATTGCCGTTTCAAATACCTATTGGATGAAGAATAAACTAACGATTTTTATATTAATTGCCATGGTATTGGGTATTGTGGTGGGATATGCTGTGCATGAAACGGCCGCTCCCGAAACAATTACAACATTTGCCAAAAATATTAAACTACTAGGTACTATTTTTATTAGGCTAGTAAAAACCATTATTGCTCCATTGGTATTTACCACTTTAGTAGTTGGAATTGCCAAATTGGGCGATTTAAAGGCAGTAGGAAGAGTAGGAGGTAAAGCAATGCTTTGGTTTATTAGCGCATCATTAGTGAGTTTATTAGTTGGGATGGTACTAGTAAATTATTTTAAACCAGGTACTTACATCGATTTATCTCAGGCAGATACAGCAGGGTTAAAAGATCTGATGGGTAAAACAACAGAGTTTTCATTACAGAAATTTATTGAACATGTAGTTCCTTCAAGTATTTTTGAAGCATTAAGTACCAACGAAATTTTACAGATTGTTATCTTCTCCATTTTATTTGGAATAGCTGCTGCTAACTTGGGCGATTATTCAAAGCCTGTAATTAAAGCATTGGATATTGTTGCGCATATCATCTTAAAAATTGTTGGGTATGTAATGAATTTTGCACCATTTGGCGTTTTCGGAACCTTGGCTGCGGTTGTTGCAGAAAAGGGGTTAAGTATTTTTAGTTTTTACTTTATTTATTTTGGGTACTTTGTTTTAGGCATTTCTATACTTTGGATTATTTTATGTTCGGTAGGATACCTCATTTTAGGAAAAAGATTAAAGAGTTTATTAAAACATATTGCCAACCCATTATTGGTTGCATTTAGCACAACAAGTAGTGAAGCTGTTTTTCCAAAATTAACAGAAGAGTTAGAGCGTTTTGGCTGTAAAAATAAAATCGTATCATTTATTCTTCCACTAGGTTATTCTTTTAATTTAGATGGTAGTATGATGTATATGACATTTGCAAGTTTAGCCATTGCACAAGCATATGGAATTCACATGCCAATAGGTGAGCAATTAACCATGCTTTTGGTATTAATGCTTACCAGTAAAGGGATTGCGGGAGTGCCTCGTGCATCATTAATAATTGTTTTAGCTACTTGTGCCATGTTTAAAATTCCACCAGAAGGGGTAGCATTAATTTTACCAATAGATCATTTTTGCGATATGTTTAGAACAGGAACCAATGTTTTAGGAAATGCATTGGCTACAAGTGTTGTAAGCAAATGGGAAGGAGAGTTACTGCCGGAATCAATTAATTAATTATCAGAAAGCAATAAAGTATGTTACTTCAAATATTGATGGATTTTCATTGGACACAACTATTACAGCCACAGTTTTATATTGAACATGGTGGGTTATGGTTAATACTATTTGTAGTATATGCAGAAACAGGATTGTTTGCTGGATTTTTTTTGCCGGGAGACAGTTTGTTATTTGTTGCAGGTATTTACAGCACCAATATTGCTAACGAATTTATTCCAACAGGAAATGAATATTTAGCTATTTTACAATTAATTATTTTGATATCTGTTGCTGGTATTTTAGGCAATGCAACAGGTTATTGGTTTGGTAAAAAAGTGGGGCATACCATGCATGAATGGAAAGATAATTTCTTTTTTAAACAACAATTTTTAACTCAGGCACATGCGTTTTATGAAAAACATGGTGGCGGTGCTATTATTATTGCAAGATTTATTCCGATTGTAAGAACATTTGCTCCAATTGTTGGTGGGATTGTAGGTATGGATAAAAATAAATTTATATTCTTTAATATAATAGGTAGTGTTGCTTGGGTATCAGCTATGCTAATTGCCGGCCATTTTTTACAAAAGTGGATTCTTGCTCAGTTTGGGTTTGATTTAAAATTGCATCTCGAAATAATTGTCTTGGGTATTGTATTGATTACAACTGCACCCGTAATTATTAAATTGGTTTTTAATAAAAAAAAGTAATTGCAAACCCCACAACGAGTATATGGTATCTTTTCTTTGCCTGTATTAGTGGGTGCACTTGGTTTTTTTGTTGATGTATATGATTTGTTGTTGTTTGGAATTATAAGAAAGCCAAGTTTAATTTCATTGGGATTAAATACGGAAGAAGTTTTGCACCAAGGCGAAATGATCATTAGTATTCAAATGATCGGTTTGCTCGTAGGTGGAATTATCTGGGGCATTATGGGTGATAAGAAGGGAAGATTAAGTGTGCTTTTCGGATCTATTTTATTGTATTCTTTAGCCAATATCGCCAACGGATTTGTTACCACTGTACCTCAATATATTTTAATGCGATTTATTGCTGGCATTGGATTAGCAGGTGAACTAGGAGCAAGTATCACTTTAGTGAGTGAATTACTTCCAAAAGAAAAAAGAGGTATTGCGTCTTCTGTAATTGCAGGCTTTGGAATAGTTGGCGCAGTATTGGCATTTTTTCTGAAAGAAAATTTTGATTGGCGCACTTGCTATTTTATAGGAGGAGGAATGGGCTTGGTTTTATTGGTGTTAAGAGTCAGCATTTTTGAAAGTGGATTGTTTAATAAGTTAAAAGAAACCAATGTTGTACGTGGAAATTTTTGGATGTTGTTTAATAATCGAGAAAGATTTTTAAGGTATATAAAATGTATTTTAATAGGAATTCCTGCATGGTTTGTAATTGGCGTATTGGTAACTTTTTCTGATAAATTTGGAGAAGTATTTGGCATACCTAGTATTGATCCGGGTAAAGCTATTATGTACCAATATACAGCTATTGCTTTTGGCGATATTTCTGTAGGGTTATTGAGCAATTATTTAAAAAGCAGAAAGAAAGCATTGTTTATTTTTTATGGCATCACCATTTTTTTTATGGTGTTGTATTTTATGCAAAAAGGAGGAACAGCACAAGGAATGTATTGGATATGTGCAGGATTAGGATTTGGTACAGGATTCTCTGTGGTGTACATTACAATGAGCGCCGAACAGTTTGGTACTAATCTGCGAGCTACAACAGCCATATCAGTACCCAATATGGTAAGAGGTGCTTTGCCATTGATTATTTTACTGTTCAAAGCACTGAGAGATTATACGGGCAGTTATATTACTGGTGGATGGATTACTGGTGCATTGTTGATGAGTATTGCAATAATTGCAGCAATAAGTAGTGAAGAAACATTTGGGAAGGATTTAAATTTTATAGAAGAGTAGGTAATAAAAATTATAACTGAAATTATTTTTATGATTGAAAAAAAAGTAGGCATTTTTTCACTACCAGTAATAGTAGCAGCATTGGGTTATTTTGTAGACATCTATGATTTGTTGTTATTTACTATTGTTAGAGAACCTAGTTTAAAAGGAATTGGAGTTGATTTAGCGGATAAGATTCAAGTATTGTTAGCAAGTACAAAAATTATTAATTGGCAAATGGTAGGTTTGTTAATTGGTGGAATTTTATGGGGAACTATTGGCGATAAAAAAGGAAGATTAAGTGTGTTATTTGGTTCAATTGCATTGTATTCGATTGCTAATTTTATTACCGGTTATGTGCAAAATGTTGATCAGTACGCTTGGGCTAGGTTTATTGCTGGTGTTGGGTTAGCGGGTGAATTGGGTGCTGGTATCACATTGGTTAGTGAATTATTGCCAAAAGAAAAAAGAGGAGTAGGCACTTCATTGGTTGCAGGTATTGGCTTATTCGGTGCAGTATTTGCATATTTTATTTATAAAACCACCAATGATTGGAGGCTCTGTTACAAAATTGGTGGAGGATTGGGGATAGGATTATTGTTAATGCGAATATCTGTTGCGGAAAGCGGCATGTTTACCAAAGTAAAACACCAAGCAGGAATTCAACGCGGAAATTTTTTAATGTTTTTTAATAATCAAAAAAGGTTTAAAAAATATGTATTGGCTATATTAATTGGATTACCTACTTGGTATGTAATTGGCATATTGGTAAACCTTAGCAATAGATTTGCAAAAGAGTTGTATGGCGATAATCATATTGAGAGTGGTAAAGCAATTATGTTTGCTTATATAGGAATTGCAATTGGTGATATATTGATCGGGTTGGTTAGTCAGTATTTTAAAAGCAGAAAAAAAGCATTGCTCGTATTTTATTTACTTTGTATTGCAACATTAATATTATTTTATAGTGGGTATAACAATAGTGATGCTAGAATGTATTTAATATGTGGTGTTTTGGGCTTTAGTACTGGCTTTTGGGCCATATTTATCACAATGGGGGCAGAGCAATTTGGCACCAATTTGAGGGCAACAGCAGCAACTACAATTCCTAATATGGTGAGGGGAGCTTTACCTTTAATTAATTTACTGTTCTTAAGTCTCTTTCAAAAAACTTGGAATTGGAGTTTATTGCAAAGTGGAATTGTTACAGGAATTATTATTATGGTTATTACAATGATCGCATTTTACTTTACGGAAGAAACATTTCACAAAGATTTAAATTATGTGGAACAATAAAAAGTTTTTATTCATACGATTTTCCTCAATTGGAGACATTGTACTTGCAACTCCTGCAATAAGATGTTTAAAAATGCAGTTGCCAGAAGCAGAAGTACATTTTTTAACAAAGCGATCATTTAAAGCAGTATCAGAAGCCAATCCATATATTGATCATTTTCATTATTACGATAATAATTTAAGTGAGTTGATTGTGGAGTTAAAAAAAGAAAATTTTGATTTGATTATCGATTTGCACAAAAATGTTCGAACAGCCATTATTAAATTTCGATTAGGTATTCCTTCACTTTCCTATAATAAATTGAGTTTACAAAAATTCATGCTAACTAAATTCGGCATAAATCAAATGCCTGGCAGGCATATTACCGATAGGTGTATGGATGCTATAGCTTCATTGGGTGTTGTAAATGATGGTATGGGCTTAGATTATTTTATTGCAGCAGATGCTCATATTAAAAGTACAGATATACCCACCTCCCATCAAGCAGGTTTTATTGCAATAGTTATAGGTGCATCTTATTTTACTAAAAAGTTACCAGTAAAAAAATTACAAGTTCTATGTGCTGCAATTCAATTTCCTATTATTTTAATTGGGGGTAGAGAAGATATAAAAGATGGAGCGGAAATAGCATCAGTTGATCGGGTAAAAATTTACAATGCCTGTGGCAAATTTAATTTGAATGAATCGGCCGATATAGTTAGGCAATCAAAGTTGGTTATTTCACACGATACTGGGTTTCAGTATATTGCTTGTGCATTTAATAAAAAGGTTTTGGCAATTTGGGGAGGAACATCCCCTTTGTTAGATGTAGCGCCTTATTATGGTATTAATCAATTGCAGGTTCATACCAACGGGGTGGCATATCAAAATTTTATTGTACCAAACTTGCCTTGCCAGCCATGTTCTAATTATGGTACTAAAACCTGCCCCAAAGGTCATTTTAAATGTATGAATCAACAGGATATTTTGTTAATTGCAGATACGGCAAAGCGAATGCTATTTTGATAAAAATAGTTTGTTGATAGTTTGTCTTATTTTCAATAATTTCTATTTAAGCGTTAATCAGTCATACCACCCCAAAAATCATCTTTAAAAGTTTATTTACAACATCTTTTTACTAGTAGTTTTTTGTTCTTTCCCTTCGCTTCTAATTTTTCTAATAGTACTTTGCGAGCATCATTATTGCTACACTTTGTTTGCATAAATCTTACCCTGTATAAGCTCCATCAAAATAGCAGTTTATCCTCAATCTTATAGGAGTTGCCCTATCGGCATTAAACAATTACCTTCACAATCTAAATCGTTAAAATAATTAATATCAATTCAATAAAAAGGCAGAAATGAACTTTCCATTCAAAGAAACAAGAAAGAAACTTCTAGCCGGTGATTTTTCTGGCTTATTCCGAATAGTAAAAGATAAAAAAGATAGTTTCATACATCCTTCGGAAGTGGCAAAGTTATTTGCTTCAATCCCTACAGACAAAGCCATTGAAGCCTTTAAGTCGTTTCAAACAGATCAAGAGGTAAATGTATTTCCTTATTTAGATAATCAACTCCAAAAAAAAATTATCCGTAGCCTTGCAGAAGCTAGGGCTGCATATATTTTAAATGCACTAAGCTTTGATGATCGCACCATCTTTTTTTCAACACTAAAGGGCATGGAGCTTTCTAATTTTTTAGAGATATTAAACTCTGCCAACAGAACGGCTCTGCATAAAATATTGGGCTATTCAGATAAAAGCGTTGCACGGATCATCAACACAGAGTTTGCTGCCATTGAAACCGGCATGACAATTAATGCGGCAATGGAACACCTGCGTAATAATCATAAAGACACGGAAACCGCCAATGTTATTTATGTAGTAGATAAGGATGGTAAACTTATTGATGATATTCCTGTAAGAAGATTTGTGCTGAATGACCCACAAAAAAAAGTAGAAGAAATTTTAGATGGCTATTGTACCAGCCTCAAAATTACAGATAGCAAAGAAGATGCTGTACAAAAATTTAAAGAATATGATAGGGTTGTATTGCCTGTTACCAATGATGAAAATATTTTGTTAGGGGTTGTTACCATTGATGATGTAATGGATGTGCAGGAACAAAGGGATACCGCTGAAATACAAAAATTTGGTGGTGTTGAAGAGTTGGATTTTCCTTATGTAAAAACGCCATTCTTTTCTCTGTTGAAAAAAAGAGCAAGTTGGTTAATTGTTCTTTTTTTAGGGGAAATGCTTACTGCCACTGCAATGGGTTATTTTGATGCAGAAATTCAAAAGGCGGTGGTGCTTGCACTATTTGTTCCCTTGATTATTTCAAGCGGGGGTAATAGTGGCTCACAGGCAGCCACATTAATAATCCGTGCTATGGCATTAAAAGAATTAACATTAAAAGATTGGTGGTATGTAATGCGTAGGGAAATATTATCGGGTTTATCGTTGGGGATAATATTAGGCTCTATTGGCTTCATAAGAATTTCAATATGGCAGGAATTTCATTGGTACAACTATGGCATACATTGGTTATTACTTGCCTTTACTATTTTCTTTTCATTAATAGGTATTGTTATTTGGGGAACATTGAGCGGTTCAATGGTTCCAATGATTTTAAAAAAATGTGGTGTTGATCCGGCAACATCTTCTGCACCCTTTGTTGCAACTTTAGTAGACGTTACTGGTTTAGTAATTTATTTTAGTATTGCAGCAATATTTTTAAAAGGCACATTACTCTAAAATAAAATCCTTAACCATTAAATTAAATAAAGAATTTTTTTCTATTACAGGTGCCATATTATGTACTCCCATTTTGCTTTATTTATTTGGCAAGTATATCTGGAAGCAGAAGATATTGCTCACTTCAAAAATGAGGTATTATGAATAAACATATTTTTGATGATATGAAAACGGACATTAACATCAGCATGTTCTAATTAAACTTGGTTTTATAACATTAGCT
>JAYTXG010000446.1:0-3263 GCA_043743375.1 Sphingobacteriia bacterium | reverse complement strand
CTTACAGGAACACTTGCTGGTCAGATAGTTATGGAAGGTTACTTGCAATTAAGAATTAATCCTTGGTTAAGGAGATTATTAACTCGACTAATAGCTATTCTACCCGCTGTATTTGTTATTTTAGTATATGGCGAAGATAAAGTTGACGATTTATTGGTGTTTAGTCAAGTTTTGCTAAGCTTACAATTAGGTTTTGCTGTGATACCTTTGATTCATTTTGTTAGTGATAAAAATGAAATGGGGGAGTTTGCAATAAATAAAACCACTAAAGTATTTGCTTGGATGGTTGCTGCAATTTTAGTAATACTAAATGTGAATCTGGTTTCGAATGAAGCCATTTTTTTGTTGAATTCAGGTATTAACTTATTTTTAAAATTGTTAATAATAGTTGTCATAATTTGTTTTATCGGTTTATTTTTTGCAATGACTTTTTATCCGATTATACAAAAAAGAAATATAGCAAGAAAGGTATTAATGCATGGAGAGGTATTGCAATTGAAAAATTTACAAGTAAAACAATTAACCAATATTGCCATTTCATTAGAATTCTCTCGGGCAGATGAAAAATTAATTGCACATGCACTAGCTCAAGGAAATAACAATGTTTCCTATACTTTACTACATATTGTAGAGAGTGTATCTGCCAAGTACTTTGAAGCTTCAAGTGATGACGCTGAAACAAGAAAAGATAAAGAGCGGTTAGCCTCTTATGTTGAGCAATTACAAAATATGGGTTATGTAGTAAACGCAGTTGTAGGATATCATAATAGAGTAAGTGAAATTGTGCGTATTGTAAAAGAGTCCAATGCAGGAATGTTAGTAATGGGAGCTCACCGACATGCTGGACTTAAGGACTATATATTTGGTGAAACAATTGAAGCTGTTCGGCACCAATTATCTATTCCCGTATTGATTGTGAATGTTTAGTATCAAAAGTTAATGAAATAATATAATATATTTACAAAATCCGAACATCTAAAAAACATTGAATGATACAGAAAATTAAAGTTGCAAACCCAGTTGTTGAGTTGGATGGAGATGAAATGACAAGAATTATTTGGAAATTTATTAAAGAAAAATTGATATTACCTTACCTTGATCTAGATATTAAGTATTACGATTTGGGTATTGAATACCGCGATGAAACAAATGATCAAGTAACCGTTGATGCTGCAAATGCAATAAAGCAATACGGTGTAGGAATTAAATGTGCTACAATAACTCCTGATGAAGATAGAGTAGTAGAATTTAAGTTGAAACAGATGTGGAAGAGCCCCAATGGTACCATTAGAAATATATTGGACGGCACAGTTTTTAGGGAGCCAATAGTTTGTTCAAATGTGCCAAGATTAGTGCCAAATTGGACTGCTCCAATTTGTATTGGTCGCCATGCTTTTGGAGACCAATATAGAGCTACAGATTTTGTAACAAAAGGTAAAGGTAAACTTACCATTAAATTTGAAGGGGAAGACGGTACAAAGCAAGAATTTGAAGTGTATAACTTCAAAGGAGATGGAGTAGCGCTAGCTATGTATAATACTGATGAAAGCATTATTGGATTCGCTAGAAGTTGCTTTAACCAAGCTTTATCTAAAAAATGGCCATTGTATCTTTCCACAAAAAATACGATACTTAAAAAATATGACGGAAGATTTAAAGATATTTTCGAAGACATTTATCAACAAGAATTCAAGCAAAAATATGCTGACGCAGTAATTACTTACGAACATAGATTGATTGATGATATGGTGGCAAGCGCTTTAAAATGGAATGGTAACTTTGTATGGGCTTGTAAAAATTATGATGGTGATGTGCAAAGTGATACAGTAGCACAAGGATTTGGTTCATTAGGATTAATGACATCTACACTAATTACACCTAATGGGTTAGTAATGGAGGCCGAAGCTGCTCATGGAACAGTAACAAGGCATTTTAGAGAATACCAAAAAGGTAATCCAACTTCAACTAATCCTATTGCATCGATTTTTGCATGGACAAGAGGATTAGAGTTTCGCGGTAAATTAGATAATAATCAGCCCCTTATTGATTTTTGCTTAGCATTAGAAAAAGTATGTGTTCAAGTTGTGGAAAGCGGTAAAATGACTAAAGATTTAGCTGTTTGCATACATGGAAATAAAGTTAAACATGGTGATCATTATTTATACACCGAAGAGTTCCTAGACGCAATTGACACTGAATTAAAAAAGCTATTAACTAAGTAATTGCTTGCGATTATTATAATATTATTTTGATGTAACATAGATAGTTCTTATGATTATCGCATAACCTTTTCTTGAAGCGTTATTCCATTCAATGGTTTTATCAAATGTGGTAAAACCATTTTCTTTTATACTATTTCAAATCATCATTAAATCATGATCAGATAAATGAAGATAGCCGGTTAAATTTTTCTTTGCAGGTACTATGAACTCTATTGATGCACTCTTATCTCAAACTACAAATATTTTTGCTCCTGTTCCAAAAAATATAGGATATGCATTCATTCTGAATTTAAATAGGATGGTATTAGAAATTACTGGAATCATTTTGATTTATATTTCGATCCATGTATGATCTGCCAATAATTTTACTGAGGATATAAATAGTTTAAATGGCCCAGACTTACCCCATTCTTTGGGTGCAACCATAGAAAGCATATGATCGCCATTATTCTTTTCATATAAATGATAAGTATGTCCTATCTGGGGCTTAAATGTTAATCTTGCTTCATAAATCATCATACTTAATTCCTTCCTTTTCCTAATATCTTGAGCCTGCTTTGCTAAGAGTTCAACTTGTTGCCTTATTTGATCTAATTGCATATTGGTTTGATCTTCCATTGCGCTCAATGCCTTGTGTTTAATTACACCTTCTTTGGTAGGCCTTATGGCAACTCCCGCAACTGAGGCAGAATAAGGCAGAACACTTAATTGTTTATGGTATATTTCAATATTTTTAAATGGGGTATTGCCATTCTTTATCCCCTCTTGAGTTATCTTTAAATACCCATTAGGCATTATTTCATGAAGTACCTTTAAGCTAACCACATTGGCAATAAAAAATATTATTTCTATTTGTGCCGAATTAAGAATGCTAGATTGATAAGCATCTGCCAACTGACTATTATCAAAAACTCTTGTAGTATTATCAGGTATAATAACATACTGACTATAAAAAGCTTCATTATCAAAACTTATCCAATTTATACTTATAGATAGTGAATTTGAAGCGTTTATGCTTTCAATCTTATAATTACCACTTTT
>JAYTXG010000445.1:0-4843 GCA_043743375.1 Sphingobacteriia bacterium | reverse complement strand
TTGTTTAAAAACTGGTTTAGGGAATCATACCGGTAGTAGCTGGTTCCATAGCGTAAAAATTGGTTTTTTACATATATCTTTTCATAACTGATACCGCCGGTGATAGTATGTTTGCCTGCAACATAAGTTACATTATCATTTATAGTAGTGGTGTTATTTTGAACACTGTTTCCGTAAGAAAATAATTCATACCCCGCACTGATATATGAATCACCACCTTTCTTTATATCGATGAATGGAAAGATGGCAGAATTGGAACTTCTTTTTGGGTCATTTGCATTTGTATAGGTAGCAATAAGCTGGTTAGAGAACCTGCTGTTA
The DNA here is from genome assembly GCA_043743375.1 of Sphingobacteriia bacterium. Lineage (GTDB taxonomy): Bacteria > Bacteroidota > Bacteroidia > Chitinophagales > Chitinophagaceae > Sediminibacterium. The sequence goes on along the minus strand of JAYTXG010000445.1, from coordinate 4,522 downwards.
AAATTACTTTTCAATTCAAAAGCATATCCACTGAGGATACTGGTATTGACATAATTTGAATTTTCATAACTCATACTGTTTGCACTCCACCTGTTACTGGCCGACCGTGGATTAGGCGCACTGGTACCATTCAATAACTGGTCATCATCAGTTTTTGAATAATTATATTTAAAAGAAGCTGAATGTTTTGAACTGATATTCCAGTCTATACGGCCAAAAATCTTTTTATTGGCAGTTACAAAATTCCCCAGGTTTTCATAAGGGCCTGTTTCGTAACCATATTTACTTTTTAATACACTTTTAACCGCATCTAAATCAGCGGCAAGTGTTCTGGATGTATTGGCATTGGGCGTTGTTGCCGGCCTTGTGGCTTGCCAAACAATACCCGGCGCACTCCTGTCTTCTTTTTCTCCACTTACAAAAAAGAATAGTTTATTTTTAATAATGGCACCACTGATACGGGCGCCAATTAATGTCGATTTTGCATCAGGCAACGGTGGAATTTTTTGCCCATTGGCATTTGTTCCGGAAAAAGATTGGTCGCGGTAAAAAGTATATACGCTTCCCTGTATTGTATTGGTACCTCTCCTTGTAGTGGCATTGATACCAGCACCTGTAAAATTTCCCTGCCTTACATCAAAAGGGCTTACACTAACTGAAATTTCTTCTATGGCATCCAGTGAAATTGGTTGAATGGTTCCGCCTGGCAATAAATTGCTGGATAAACCAAAATTATTATTCAGGTTGGCACCATCTATCTGAACATTATTATAACGGCCATCGCGGCCACCAAAACTATTACCCGGGCCTGCCTGTGGAGATGCTGATGTTATAGTGGAGATGCTTCTGTTGATATTTGGTATTGTAGTTATTGCCCGCTGATTAAAGTTGTTTGAGGTACCAGTTTTAATAGTACGTGTTGACCTTGGTGTAGTAACTATAACATTTTCAAGCTGGGTAGAAGAACCCCCGCCTACAAAATCAAGATTTTCAGTAGTACCTAACTGAAGATAAATATCCGTTTTTTTAGGGATAACCTGGCCCACATAACTAACCTCAATAGTGTAAGGTCCGCCGGGATCCAGGTTAGGTACATCAAACCTGCCTTTTTGGGTGTAAGTAGTTTTTACGGTACCCGTTGGCACGTTTGTTACTTTTACAGTTGCTCCATCTAACCCGATGTTTGTATTATCTTTTACGCTACCTGTAATACGGCTGGTGGTAACCTGAGAATTTGCCAAAAAAGACATTGCCAGTAAGGCAAAAATCAAGGGGAATATTTTTTTAAAATGCATATTAATTTGGCGTTTATTAATTGGCAAAGAAACTGAATAATTGCTGAATAGATGCCAACTTATTATCAACAATTTGTTATGTAAAATTTTGTAATGTTTCCCATAATACAGCACTTAAATGATTACTGATTAAAATAATATATTGTTTTCCGAAAAGCGAAAACATGTAGAAACTAACAAATAAACCTTGTTAACTTTGCAAAAACAAAACAAGTAAAATGTTAGATAGTATTGAAGCCGCCATAAAAGATATAAAAAATGGCAAATTGGTTATAGTAGTAGATGATGAAGACAGGGAAAATGAAGGGGATTTTATTACCGCAGCAAAAAATGTTACACCCGAAATTATCAATTTTATGAGCACCCATGGAAGGGGGTTGATATGCGCTCCTCTTTCAGAAGAGCGTTGTGACGTACTTGACCTGCAACCAATGGTAAGCGACAATACTTCCCTGCATGCTACACCTTTTACGGTTAGTATCGATTTACTGGGGCATGGTTGTACAACCGGAATATCGGCTCACGACAGGGCAAAAACTGTGCAGGCCCTGGTTGATGTTTCTACAAAACCTGAAGACCTTGGCCGCCCGGGCCATATTTTTCCGTTAAGGGCAAGAAAGGGGGGTGTTTTAAGAAGATCGGGCCATACAGAAGCTACTATTGACCTAGCAAAATTAGCGGGCTTTGATGCCGCAGGCGTATTGGTTGAAATTATGAATGAAGATGGGACAATGGCAAGACTACCGCAGTTAAAAGAGATAGCAAAAAAATTTGACCTTAAAATAGTTTCTATAAAAGACCTGATAGCCTACAGGCTGTCGAAAGAAACATTGATACAAGAAGAAGAGAGGGTTCAAATGCCTACCAAATATGGTATTTTTGAATTGATAGCTTTTAAACAATTAAATACCGGCGACATACACCTGGCCATCAAAAAAGGGAATTGGAAAAAAAATGAACCAATAATGGTAAGGGTACACAGCAGTTGTATGACAGGTGATATACTTGGTTCTCTTCGTTGTGATTGCGGCGATCAATTGCATAAAGCTTTAAAAATGATTGAAACAGAAGGCAAAGGCGTTGTGCTGTATATGAATCAGGAGGGCAGGGGTATTGGTTTGTTGAATAAATTAAAGGCTTATAAATTACAGGAACAAGGTTTAGATACCGTTGAAGCAAATTTGCATTTGGGATTTGGTATGGATGAAAGAGATTATGGTGTTGGTGCACAAATTCTTCGTGAACTTGGTATCAGCAAGATGAAGCTGATGAGTAACAATCCGCGTAAACGGGCAGGCTTATTGGGTTATGGTTTAGAAGTTGTAGAAACCATCCCCATTGAAATTAAAGCCAATAAATACAACGAAAAATACCTTACAACAAAAAGGGATAAGCTTGGGCACGATATTATGAGTGGTTCATAAATATCTTATTTGCTATTCATTAATTGGCGCCTTTTACAACAGCGCTACTCTTTTTTTTAGGGCCTGGAAATACCTCTGAAAAAAGATCAAAATCTTTTCGATAAGATAAATTGAGACCTGTTTTGTTTAGCTGACCGTTTAAATCAGAATTTGTTCTGTTAAAGGCAACAACCCTAACACTTCCGTCTTTATTAATGATGTATTCTAATGTTACATCAGGTGTTATCAATAAATTGTTGTTATTGGCATAATTTACATAAGGGTTATTATAATCAAGATTAACGCCTACAGAAATTATCATTCTTCCATCCATTAATGTAAATACCAGGCCACTTTTTGCCGCCGCCTGCAATTTATTAACGTTTGCCCTCAGATCATTTGGAGAGCCACCATAACTGGGTGCTACATCAAGATACACAGAAGTATTCTTTACATATTTTTGTAAAAATTTATTAAAATAACCAGAGAGCGCACTTGATACAGCGCCCCCGATAGTACTGTATAAAACATTATATCCGCTATTTGGAGCAATACCCCCCTGGTTGCTGCTGGTAAACGTATTAAAAAGCAATAAAGAAGTTACCTGTTTGGTCATATCATTTTTATCTTCTTTAAATTGTTGTAATCTTTTTGAAATAAAAAAATCGCTTCTTAAACTACTGTTATCAGGTAACTGAAATTCAAAATCAATAGCGGGCTTTGTTAAGGTTTCTGTTAAATGAGCCAATACCTTTAAATCGCTTTTTTGATTAAAAACAGAAGTACTGCTAACAGTTGCAGCCTGTGAAGAAATAGGGCTGAAGTCAACATTTTTAGCAAGGTATTCTGCAATAATATTTATCTCTGCATTATACGGATCGCCGCTCCAGATAATACTTCCACTGTTTACAGTAAAATATTTTTTTAAAAAGGTTTGAAAATTAAATGTGTATTCCCCCTTCGTTATATCATACCTGCCTTCAATATTTAAAGGTTCTTTATTGCCTACCCTTATTTTTAATATGCCATTGCCTTCACCCTTAATAATATCACCGGTTGATTCATCCAGTATCACATCAATTTTGCAGGAGGGGTTTGCTTTTAAAAGCATATTAACCACAATATTGGTTGATGATTTCTCTTTGTATTGTTTTTCCATCTCGCTGCCAAATTGTACAAAATCTATATAATCAATCTGGCCACTTTCTACACTGGAGCCGCTTCTTAAATAGATATGGCTGCTGTCTGTTTTGGATGGCTCGCCGCTGATGTCCATAGTCATCTCTTCAGCACTGCCATTCAGCAATAGGGTTGCTTTACCAATAACTTTACCATAAAATGTACTGTTATCTTTTTTGTGCGTATTTAGTACAAGTAGTTTATTGGTTTCCAGCTTAATATTATCAAACCCAATATCTTTAAAAAAATGATGATACATTTTACCGGTTAATGTGGCGGTGTTATTTAATGTATCCCTTAAAAGTATCGACCCAAAATCAATTTCACCGGGATTAAAAATAATGGATTCATTTTTAAATGAATACCGGCATTGTGTATAAATAACATTCATTGAGCCTTCAATTATATTGGCTGTGCCTGAAATTGACAGATTTTTTGAATTGCCAAAAACCCTGAAATCGCTTGTATTGGCTACTCCTCTTATATCACTAAAAATACTGCCGAGATAATTGTTCAATAACTTTAAATCCAGCTTTTCCGATACCAGTGAAATATCTACCTGCTTATCACTTGAATCTTTTGTATTGTAGCTGCCTTTAATATTAAACTTATTGTCCTTATCATCTGCAGCTGCATTAAATTTTA
>JAYTXG010000444.1:0-1676 GCA_043743375.1 Sphingobacteriia bacterium | reverse complement strand
GGCATCGTGAAATTGCTCAAAAGATGTAACTTACCAAAAATTAAAAAAATGAAAGAACAAAACTTCAAAAATCATAGTAGACTAGTAGCAGGTTGGCATGGCCTTACTTTTTTTGCAATACTTGCTTTGTTAACTGGCTCAATTGTAAATCTGTGTACCTCTGTACACGAAAATGTATATTCAGCTTCATTAATCATTTTAATTTCAGTACTATTTGTTTTGTTTTTTATATATGCACGTGTTTTTGCCTTAAAGGCACAAGATCGTGCAATTAGAGCCGAGGAAAATTTACGTCATTTTGCTTTAACCGGAAAATTATTGCCGGCGAGTTTAAAAATAGGACAAGTAATTGCATTGCGATTTGCTGGTGATAATGAGTTTGTTGGTTTGGCAGAAAAAGCTGCAAATAATGGATTATCACCTAAAGAAATTAAGCAGTTAATTCAGCAATGGAGAGCCGATCATCACAGGGTATAAATATTTTTTATTTAAAAACCCCATTAATCATCCGCATTAATCCTTGCAACAGCTGAGCTGTTTTTTGCGCATATATTGTTCCTTTTTCTGGAGATAAATAATTTTCGTTGATCTCTAATCGAATGCATGGGATGCCTTTGCTCGAAATAAATTTAGTGATGGTATTATTTTTTAAAGATTTTCCCATTCATGGTTTCATAGTCAACATCGTATGGGCGAGAAGAATTGGAAGCGTGTAGATCTATTACCAGTAAAGGTTTCACTATGTCTATAATTTTTGCAAGTGTATTGCGGAATGCACTTTCGGTATAAAAGTTTGGATCTTGTGGCGATAAATAGGTAGTATATAAAATCGGTACTCTACTCAATTTATTTAATTTAATAGCCAATGAGCCTGTTCCTCCATCAGCAACTTTTATTCTTTCTTCTCTCGTTTGTGCAGTTGAGTGGCCAGCAATAAACAAAATGGGTTTTGTGCCAGATTCAAATACAAACCAAGCTTTATCATACTATCAATATAAGCAGGTTCTACAAAAGCACGCAGCGTATTATTATTTGATTGAGCATTTGCATTTGTTGTTATGCAAAAAACTATCAGAAAAAAATATAAATGAAGTTAAGAGAAATATTAATGAAGCGTACGGTCAAATAATAGTCGCTTACATTTGTACTTTATGCAATTCAGCGAAACAATTATTACAAAACCCGATGTATCGATAGATGCCAATACATTATTGCAACTAAGAACCATCACTCAGGAAGAGTCGCAAGTTGTTGTGCATTGTAGCTATACTTCGGCGGGGTTTATGGATTTAATTAGAATATGGCCTACTACTTATTTAATTGATCAAGGGTCTAGTCATAAAAGTAAATTGGTGCATGCAGAAAATGTAAGCATCGCTCCTATTTGGACGAGGTTGGAGTATGGACAAACACGCGTTTTTACATTGATTTTTTCTGGGCTTCCAAAAAGTTGTACTGTTTTCGATTTTATTGAATCGGTTCCCGAACCCAATGGTTTTGAAATTCGAAATATTCAAAGGAATGCTGCTGATGTATATTTTGTGGAGGTTAATTAAAAATATTAATCTTTAGTTACTCGATAATTTGATAACTCGTATTTCTTCCTCCACCCAATTCTTTCACTAAAATTTTCTTATTGATTAAATCTTGTACATCCCTCAAAGCCGTGTCCTGTG
>JAYTXG010000443.1:0-2054 GCA_043743375.1 Sphingobacteriia bacterium | reverse complement strand
GGAGTAAGGGAAAATGGGGGGCAATATACACATGCCGCGATATGGCTGGTTATGGCTTTTGCAGCTATTGGTGATAGAAAAAAAACATGGGAATTATTGCAAATGATTAATCCAGTTAACCGAGGAAATAACAAGGATAAAATTGCCATTTACAAAACAGAACCTTATGTAATAGCTGCCGACGTGTATACTGAACCAATGCATAAAGGACGTGGTGGATGGACTTGGTATACTGGTTCTGCAGGATGGATGTACCAGTTGATAATAGGATCATTTATCGGGCTCAAAAAAGAAGGAAATAATTTATTCTTTTCCCCTTGTGTGCCTCCAGAATGGAAAGAATTTGAGATCAATTACCGTTTTGAGAAAAGTAATTACCACATACAATTTATTCAAATAATCGGGAATGAAAACAAAATGGAAGTAAAAGTAGATGGAATGGCCCAGAAAAATAACGCTATTCCTTTAATTAATGATGGCAATGTGCATGAAGTGATGATTGCATTATTTAATAAAGGATGAGCATCTAATTAATACTTTTCCCAAACAAAAAAATATGAATTGATTGTTTTGACTTTTTCTATCCTAGGTTAAGTTTATACTTGAAATTTTCAATTTCAACCTGTTTGATTTTACTTTTTAAAAGGCTTATTTGAGTGCCTTTCTTGCATTTAATTCTTTTATTACCATTCTAAACATGCTACTTTTTTTATAACTGCTTTAAATAACCAAAAAGTTGTTACATTTTAGTAGGTGGATATTCACGAACTACAGCGTATGTGAACATCTGGGTTGAAAGATTTTTAAGTAATTATGAATCACTAAAGTAGGCTTTTAACAAATTTGGCATGCTTACTTTTGATATGAATCTCGATAACTTTTTAAGTCATTCAAATTGTGATGTGGTTAGCTTTAGCAATTCATTAATTCAGTTATTAATTCAATTTTTTGTTCAATCTAAAAAATACTAGTACTTGGTTTCGGATCACCTTCCTTAAAACCATAAATATCTTTCATGCAATTACTACAATAATTTAAATCATTTGTTTTATCACATTCGCAAATCCAAATGTTTTCTTTAATATAGTGCAATATTTTTTGTAAATCTTCCTTGTCTTGTTTTTTATAAAATTGTTTATCAAAACTCGAAATTTTTAAACCGATTTTTTGCACTTCAAAATCACTACTTTTCAATAATTCCAAATATTTATTAAAGTTGAAGAGATTTAAATCTTTGATTAAATTTGATAGGATATTTTGAACTTTTATATTTAAATGGAAATACTTTAACAACCAAACAAGTTTCTTAAGATGGTGAAGAAATTGATAATTTTATAGTAGCAAAAAATTAGAGTTTGCTAATTGATTTGTGATAAATTATATTCTATTTATTTTCAAATATCTTGAGGCATAAAATATATTTAGTCCTCTATGAGATTAATAATCAGGTCGAGCTGTTCTCAAACTAAAAACTCTTTGTTTGCAAGTCTTTATCCAGCGTAATCAACATTTGTAGGTAAGTATATAGTTTTGCGTATTAAAGCGTAATTAACTAAGTTTTTATATGTCTGATTTGTTTTGTTATAGTCTACATTTACCCTTGCCAATTCTCCATTTATAACTTGACTTAGATTATATGAATTGTCGTCTGCCAAAATAATGTCAAAATTGTCTGGTTTAAAAATAATTGAACTAGAGAAGTAGCAGTATCAAAATAATAAATCCATCTTCAATTATATTGAAGATGGATTTATTTGCCAATAGTAGAGAAATTAATAGGCTTATTTTTTAGCGGTAGGTTTTGTAATTTTTTTATTTACACTAGTTATTTTTTTAGAAGTTTTAACTACTTTTTTCTTTGATACTTTTTTGATACCTACTGTAAGTTTTCTTGCTGCTTTTTTTACGCGTTTTTTAAATTCCTTTTCTCCTAGCTTTTCTTTTAGTGTGGTAAGTGAACTGTTTAGCAGCTTTGTAACTGTTTTCATCAAATCTTCTGCCGGAGCAATTACCTTATTTGTAGCTTTTTTATCTGTTATCATGTTGAATATTTA
>JAYTXG010000442.1:0-3106 GCA_043743375.1 Sphingobacteriia bacterium | reverse complement strand
CAAACTTACTAATTGATTTACACACTTCGTTTGCTGCACTTATGTAATTATTTTCGGAATTAAAATCCACACTAATCTGTGCTACTAATTTATTTTCTAGCTCGCTGATTTTTTGTTCGGTTACATCTCGCCCGATCGAAATCCAGTGGGTGTACCATCCCTTTTCATCTGCAATAGGAGTTACACTAAAGGTTATCCAGAATTCCTCTCCACTTTTCTTATAGTTGATGATCGTTATTTCACAAGGTTCCCAATTTCTGAGTGAACGGCCCATTTTCGCCAGTTCTTCTTTGTTAGAATTAGGCCCTTGCATTATACGGGGTGTTTTGCCGATGACTTCCTTGGCCTCATAACCCGTCATTTTTGTAAAAGCTTGATTTACATAAATGATCTTGGGCCCCGGATGATCTAAAGGTTCCGCCTCGGTTATCATGATCGCATCATTGGTATTTGTGATTACACTTTCAAGCAATTTCAGTTTATGCTTTTCCTCCATTTTATCGGTGATATCTCTTGAATTGGCTACAATCCCTTTTACTGCAGAATTATCCAACATATTGGTCAATACTGTTTCCATCCATCGCCATTCCTTTTGATGATTTTGAAAACGAAAGGGTTCTACAATTACCCTCTTTTCTGTGGTTACTTTTTGCAAGCAAGCTAAAGTTCTTGCTACATCATCTTGATGAATAAATTCAAGTGCATTTCTTCCAATAAATTCTTCTGGTGCGATCCCAAGAATAGAATAGCTCGTAGGACTTACATAAATATAATTTCCATCAACATCTAGTATTCCTACCAAGTCAGCGCCCTCTTGAACTAGTGCTTTAAAACGTTGCTCACTTAGTAAAATTATTTCTTCCTGCTCAACTTGTTCTTTGCAATCTTTGCCCACACAATATAGTAGCTGCGTAATATTATCCCATCTTGCCGACCATAAATTATAGGCGATGCCCCCATCTTTTTTCTTATATCGATTAACGAAAGATTTAACTTTCTGACCGCTAAAAATAGTAGCAAATATCTCGTTGGTTTTGAGCACGTCCTCTTCCAAAATCAAATCGTGAAATGGTTTGCCAATTAATTCATCTGGTAAATATCCCCAATTATTTGCAGCAGCGGCATTCACATACACAAAATTACCCTGTTCATTTATAGTACAAAAAACATCTAAAGAAGCATCCATCATGTGATTCGCTTCCGTTCTCTGCTTTACAATATGAGTAATATCTTTTGATTGACAAGCTACTGCAAAAAATTTATCATCTTCTCCGATTAAAGGCTCAAAAGTAACCTGGCTGTAATGAACTTTATTTGATGCTGGATGATAATAGTGCTCTTCTATTTCAAAATATGCTCCTTTAAGTGCCATGTTATAATAGACTTTCCACTTTTCTACATAACCTCCACCAAAGCCTTCTACGAATACAGTTTCATTCAGCTTTTTTTCTACCCCAGCTACTTCTTCCATTAAACTGAGGTAAGCTTTGTTGGCGTAAATCAACTGGAAGTTAGAGTTAACCATCCAAAAAAGGTCTTTGCTTTGATCTAGTAAAAGATTCTGCAACTGTGGTTGGTTCATGATTAGGATAAATTTTTTGGGATGTATGTTAAAACATCAAAAAACAATTTCAATTTAATACTTATGTTTGAGTAATTAAAATATATTTTTTCCCATAGCAATCAATACTGAAATTCGCAAACTTTCTTAAGAATATTAATTTTTAACAGTATTAGATGATGGCTAACCTTGTAAACACACCACTTTGTTGTGGATGTTAATGAAAAAATAGCCAATGATGATGAGTATGCGAAATGCACCCGAAAAATTCGGTAAAAATAACTAAACCTAGGATATTAATCTCGATTTTTAATTTAAATTAATCAAAACGTTTTCTAAATAGTCTATTAAATCTCTTGTATAAACTTTTGCATTCTCTTCTTCAATATTTGCAGCAGCTTTCTCCGTTTTTCTTGAAATTTTACAACCTGCATCAAACCGAAGACTTGCCAAAGAGCCTGTGATAAAATGGGCTTTATTTTTGATAATTTCTAAATGGTTGTTTGAAAGTGCATTTTCAAGTTCCATTATATCGAGCGGAATTCTTTTTTTGAATATACTTAACATTAAAGAAACAAATTCTTCACCTTCTTCTTGTTCAAACTGATGTAGAATGTCTTTAATATTGTCTGTTTTGGTAAATGCTTTTAAATGGCTTTTTAGTTTTTCAGTTTTAGCAGTATGACAAATAAATGGTTTTATTGCATTTATTAATTGTTTCTCTGTATACGGCTTAGCTATATATTCATTCATCCCTGAACTCAAACTTTTCTTTCGTTCCGCAACTAATGAATGAGCAGAACATGCAATAATTGGTATATTTAATTTAAGTTCATTCCTTATTTTAAAGGTCGTTTCAAATCCATCCATAACAGGCATTTGAAGATCCATAATGATGAGATCATACACTTCATGTTGAATCATATCTAACGCAATTTTGCCATTTCCTGCGATGTCTATATTAATTCCGTTTTTTTCTAAATATATTTTTGCAATGATTTGATTATGTTCGTTGTCTTCTATTAATAATATTCTAGTGTTACTTGGGAATAAGACGATTTTTTCTTGTGCACCCACACCAATTACTTCCTTTTTTGTACCTAATGATATTGGAAAAGTAAGTTCAAAGCTAAATTCAGAACCTTTTCCTAGCATGCTTTCTAATTCAAGTTTCCCTCCAAAAAGGTCCACCAGCATTTTTACAATATTTAAACCTAAACCTGTGCCGCCATATAAGCGTGTAGTAGAAGTTTCTGCCTGTATAAATCGTTCAAAAATTAAATGTTGTTTTTCTTGAGAAATTCCTATACCAGTGTCTTTTACAGAAAAACGTACTGTAACATTTTTGTTGTCTTTATGCGTTTCAATTACCTTAATTTCAACAGAACCATGGTCTGTAAACTTTATGGCATTACCAATAAGATTTACAAGAATTTGAGTAATTCTTGTGTCATCACCTAGTACATATTCTGGTATTGAATTATCAATAGTAGACATCAATTTTATTTTCTTTGTTCTTGCTTTTGAAGATAAAAGATGAATAAC
>JAYTXG010000441.1:0-1839 GCA_043743375.1 Sphingobacteriia bacterium | reverse complement strand
TTGATTGTTTGTTCAACAGGACTTAAATAAATCATTTCAGGATCGCCATTACCGGTATTACCTTCCACGCTTTGAGTTGTACAATATTGGGCAACTAATATTGGGAGATCAGATTCAATTAAATTAGGCATTGGACTATTAGCGCCAGATTGATTGCCATTTTTAAATTGATAAAAAAAATTATTGATTAAGGTTGACTTATCTAAGACAACACCGTTTAAACGAACAATAGTATTGGGATCTTTTACGCAAACCCTAAAAAAATTATTGGGTTGAGAGCCAGTAGGTGCAGTTAAGTATTTGGTACCCCATGCATTAGAAGGAAAGGCTTGAGCAATTAAATTATCTGCAGTGGCAAGAGTAGCAGTAGCTGCCAAATTAATTTTACCTGACCCAGAAAAAACTGCTATAGGTTTACAACCTCCGTTTATTCCGGTTGAGCTAATTGAACGAATACGAGACCCAGTAAGGTCTTCACCAAAATTTCCACTTGTATTTCCCATTACATTGTACACTTGTCCTTTATTTAATTTAAAAAGAAGTTTTGTTGCTACTCCAACAGGTAGTCCATTTAAATTAGGCGCACTTGCTGTAATTTCAATAGTAGTACTGTCTTGTGTTGCTATTATAAAAAAGAAAGCATTTGATTGTGCTTCATTTGAGCTTTGCGTATATCCTATAGAATAATAATCTTTACCTAAAGTATTGGTAGGGAAAAGAACTGTTGCACCAGATATACTCATATTGTAAATGTGCGCGTAAGCAACAATGGGCCGATCACTTGTAACATGAATGCCAAAGTCGGTAAGACCAGAATTTAACAGTCTAATATCTTGTGATCCTGACTTAGGAAGTGGATCAGAAATGGTTACTTGATTGGCAGTTACTTTATATGTTTTAGAATATCCCACCCCATTCACTTCTACTAAAACATTGGCGTCTTGGTCGGAGGTAAAATACAGCACTAAATTCTGAGCATTTGCTTGTGAGGGAATATTACTTATCATTCTTACATGATATCCATAGCCAAGCCAAAAGTCCTTTCCTTTATTAGAAAATTCTTGGGCACTAATATAAAAGGTGGACAAAATCATCCAAACACACAAGATCAGTTTACTTTTCTTCATTGCTAAATGCAAGTTAACACCAATAATACTAATAGGTTTAAAGACCCCTGAATCAAACTAATCGTTGCTTTTTAAAAATGTTAAACTAGAGGGTCCAGCACAAAACATAAGATCCAAAATACTCATGTTGGGCATAAACCCAATTTGATGCTCAAAAACCTGTGTGTAACGAACTGGCTCATTTACGATTAAATAGTTCTTTGGTACAATAGTATTTCTAGCATCAACTACATCTTCAGATGTAGTTGATTGATAATTGTTAGTTGGTTGAATTTTAAGCGAAGATTTCAATTTATTTAATACCCATTGCAATAACTCCCAATTTAGGTCGAACAAAAAAATGGGCTTCTTTTTGATAATTGCAAAAAGAGCTTCTTTGTAAAATTCAAAAAAGGGTGACCTGTTATAGCAAGCTTCAAAAGAACGGCAATGATGAACTACCCAATTTTCGGAGTAAGCAATTTTAACTTCTTTAAAAAGGATGGTTTGGTTTCTTCCATTTTCTAAGGGAACCGACAATTGAAGTAATCCATTTGAGCCAGGAATGATACACCTATTGCGAAAACTCATTTTTTGGAAGTACTCATATTGTTCTATTTCAATATATAAATATTTAAATAACAATTTATAATAACTAATACTTCCAAAGTATTGATTTTCAATTAATAATGATTTCATTTTTAGTAACGTTTATGATTTTATAGACTCTAAC
>JAYTXG010000440.1:0-2021 GCA_043743375.1 Sphingobacteriia bacterium | reverse complement strand
TTATTTAATACCAAGCTATCATTATCTAGACTGATGATGCCGTCTAATTTTAACCATTTACCAATTACTTGAACTTTTGCATCGGCTACTTTAATAATTATTTTATTATTAGTAGGCTGTACAATATTTATATCTTTTTTATCTCTAGCTCGTGCTTCAAAATCTTGTGCTATTAAGGCAACTAAAAATACAACACTAATTATACCTAAAGTCCATAAGCCTCCAAAAGTAAAACCCAAATATTTGCTTCCAGCTTTTGCACCAATGATTCTTCTTATTAACCAGATTACAATTCCTATTACAGGTACAAAGAGGAATAATAATAAAGTTGACCATGCAAGGAAATTCTGCCAAAAACCTTCTAATAGAAAATCTTTTAAAGGAAATACACTTACACTTCCAACCAGCATTGCCAATAAAGCAATTAATAAGGAGAATGCAATTATACCAGCTAAAAACAAGAAGAATGCTTTAAATAATATAGCAATTGTATTGCCAATTTTACTACCAGTAGATTTTGCTACATAGCTTGCTTCTGATCCAAAGCTTTTACTTTTTTGGTTAACTGTTTGTCCAAATTCACTACCAAATTCTTTTGCTTTATTCGAAAATTCGCCACCCCATTTTTCTGCTCTGGCTTTAAATCCTACAAGATCTTCTTGAATGGTATTTTTAATAGTATTTAAATCTACTTTTTCACCACGCATTTCTAATTTTTCTGAAGCACTTTTAGCTTCAGGAATTACAGCCCATAAAACTGCATAGATGATAAACAAAGATCCACCAAAAGAGCCAAATACAAATCCAGGAAAAGGATTCACGTCAAACCAAAATGCAGAACCAATGATTGAAGAGAAAATTCCGATTACCAATGGCATTGCAAAAATTAATCTCGGAATCCATATAGCAATGTCAAAATAAGTTGCAATCCCACTTGCTACACCTGCAACTACTTTTTCTTCTGGATTACGATACAATCTTTTGGTAGAAACTATATGATCTAGTGGTTTAGATGGAAGTATAATCCATAATAATAAATACAATAAAAATCCGGCTCCGCCACTAAACATAAATACTACAAAAATTAAACGAATAATAGATGGATCAATACCGAAGTAAGCAGCTAATCCACTACAAACTCCTCCCAATATTTTATCGTTATCATCTCTGTATAATCGACCTTTATTTGGGGCATTATATGTTTCGAAATTAGGATTGTAGCTTTCTTTTTGAGAAGTTGTACCTCCAAGCTGTGATTTCACATTATTTTCTTCGCCTTCAAAATCTTCTGGTCTGCCCATACTAGTAATAATGCTTTCTACGTCATCATTAGTAATGCAAGTGCTTCCTTTTTTTAGGCGCTCACCAAATAATTCGGCGATTCTACCTTCTATATCATTAATTATTTCGTCTCTTCCTTCTTCATTTGCAAAGAATACTCGCAGGCTTTCTATATACTGTTTTAATACATCGTATGCAGCTTCTTCAATGGGTAATACCCTACCTTGGAAGTTTATATTAATTACCTTTTTCATGTGATTTATTTTATTGATTTTGGCCACATGGAATTCGCTAATAACATTTCGGTTCGTTGGAACTTTTGTTATAGCTCATTTCATGGTATTTTAGTTTGTTGGTTAAGGTTGGTTTTGGTTATTTTCTGTTTCAGAATGTGCAGCTGGTTGGGTAAGCACTTGAACAGCATCAGCTAGTTCCTTCCAAGTTCTTTCGAGTTCACCGTAAAATGCTAATCCTTTATCGGTCATCACGAAATATTTGCGTGGGGGTCCGCTATTACTTTCTACCCAACGGTAAGTAAGTAATTCTGCGTTCTTTAATCTGGTTAATAGAGGATAGAGTGTTCCCTCCAGAATGTGTAAGTTGGCGGCTTTCATTCTATCTACTAAGTCGCTCGGGTAAACTTCTCCCTGGCGAATGATTGATAGTATACAAAACTCCAGAACGCCCTTCCGCATTTGACTCTGTGTATTTTGAATGTCCATCGTATTTATTTTATGGGG
>JAYTXG010000439.1:0-6699 GCA_043743375.1 Sphingobacteriia bacterium | reverse complement strand
CTGATATTTTGTTTCTTAGAAGGTCGTCGCTCAACTTTAATATTTACGTTTACATCATTGCTATTCCCACGTGAATTGGACTCGCCTGTATTATTTTTCTTAATAATAATAAAGTTTCCGACTTTAATTGTGTCAATTACTTTTACAACACTATCAGTTTGGGCAAAACTTGTTCCCGCAGTAAGTAATACTGCTACTATACTTAACATTTTTTTCATGGTATTATTTATTTGTGTCTGCTTTATCCTCTAGTTGTTTGGATTTAGATCGAAAAATTATACTCGCTTTTCGGAGAAATCCACGTAGCTTATCTTTATTAATTTCTACTGAGCCAACATATAAACTTTTACTTGATTCATCTGTATCCAGTTCCCTGTAAACCGTTTGTTTAATGATGCTTGGCTGCTCGGGCTCATATTTTACTGATGCCGTAATGGTTTTATTTTTTTCGGTTTGATCAATGATAGAAGTAGAATTATTTACCACTTCATTAATTAAATTTATATTTATAGATGCTGGTTGAGTATTTTCTGGGATTGAAATTTTAGCAATTTCATGTTGAATAATAACTTTACTTGCTTTTACCTTGTAACTATTCGAGATACTATTTGAATTAATCTGTTTAACAGTTGCGATATCTTTAGAAACCAAAGTTTCTGTTTCAATGCCAGAAGAAGTTATTGGGTTTGATATTTTTACTATTTGTTGATTAGATTGTTTCAATGAACTAGTTTGCCCAATCATCCATACAGAAAAAATAAACCCAATTAGTGCAGCAGCAATAGCTATTCTTCTCCAGTTAAAAAATATAACTGGTTTTTCATTTTGTTCTTTTTTATAAAGCAATTCTTTATTAGGGAAAATAATTGTTTCTTTAGTTAAAATAGTTTGCTGCAATAATAAGAACTCGGCCTGTAAAGCTGGGTGTTGCAAAACATAAAGCTCTACTTCTTGTTTTTCCGTTCTGCTTAATTCATTATCAATATAAAGTAAAAAATAATCTTCATAAGTAGATAATGACAATGCAGATGATTCAACTTTTAATAAACTTTCTTTATTCAAATAAATGATAGTATCATCAATTGGCAATTTGGCATCATGCAATAAAGCCAACTCAATCGCTAAATCTGGATTTTTATCGATAAACTCCTCCACATTTTTCTGCTCATGGTTACACAGTTCCCCATCTATCCAAAGTAGAAAATATGTTTCGTAATTATGTCGATTAATTTCCATGGTACTATTGTACGTTTTCTTTACTTACTAAGAAATTTTTTAATATTAGTCTTGCGCGGTGCAAATAAACTTTAACTTGACTTTCATTCAAACTCATGATCGAACCGATTTCTTCATAACTGTAGCCTTCATAGTCTTTCAACATTACTAAACTTTTTTGCGTTTTATTTAGTCTATTTAAAGCCTCCATTAAAGTTTTTTTCAAATTTCCGTGCTGTTGATATTGTATTCTGCCATCTTCTGAGAAATCATCCACCAAATGAATCCTTTTATTTTTTCTAATATGATCAATCATCTGATTATAAGCAACAGTAAATAGGTAAGATTTTGATTTTTGGGTTTCTACCACTTCCCTGTTTCGCCATAGTTTTTCAAAGGCAATTTGTACAATATCACGTGCATCTTCTTCATGTCGAAGATTTTTTAGAATAAACCGATAAAGGTTATCGGAATATTCATTCACACAATAGTTATACGCTCGTTCGTTCATAAAAAAGCAGAAAATAATGGTATAAATAATAAACTACTCCTATGATACGATCCAATGGAATATTTGTTACAAAAAGAATAAAAAAATTAGTAGCCGGCCACTTTAATCAAATAATACACTACTGCGGCGCAGATAAAAAAAACGAGAAGTGACCCATAAAAATATCGAGAACCTCTTCGAGTAACTGCATTTTGGCTATCCTCATCCATGCTCATGAATTGATGAATGGTTTCCAAAAAATATTTTTTACCACCAAAAACTGCAAAAGCAATTAAATAAACCAGTGAAATGGTCATTATAATGCCAACCCTACCTGCTACTTCCCAATAATGAAGGTCATTAAGCACTAAATAAATTTCGTTTCTGCCTTGATTAAATAAATAATAAATGATAATAAGAGCCGCAATCGTAAGTATGTTGGCAGTGAGTACCAAACCAATCATGTGAATTCCATTAGTTTTTACATGAATTGCACTTTTTTGAGCCCTTAAAACAGAATAGTCATGACAAATAATTGCCTTAAAAATGTTCATATTATAAATTACAATTAATATAAATCAATTCAACTCACTAATAATTGGCCTTAAAAAAGGTTGAATTTTGATAGCTATAACGTATATAAAAATACAATATTTTTTTATGTAACAACAGAAGATGATTAGTAATCAATGATTTGCTCACTAATAGTTTCTGGAATATCTCTCCATTCGTATTGCTGATTACGGAGCTGAGGCTCAAAACCAGCCTCTTTTATTGCCTCCTGTATACTTTTATAGGTAAAGCGGTGAGGAGCTCCTGCTGCACTAACCACATTTTCTTCTAACATAATACTGCCAAAGTCATTGGCGCCAGCATGTAAACATATTTCAGCAGTTTCCTTTCCTACAGTTAACCAGCTTGCTTGAATATTTTTCACATTTGGCAACATAATTCTACTAATGGCAATCATCCTAATATATTCATCAGGAGTGGTAAGATTATGAACTCCTCGTATTTTAGTTAATAATGTGTCTACATCCTGAAATGTCCAAGGAATAAAGGCCAAAAATCCTTTAGCATGTGCTGGTTTTTTTGCTTGTACTTCCCTAATACTTACCAAATGTATAAATCGTTCTTCTAAAGTTTCAACATGCCCAAACATCATTGTAGCACTCGTAGTAATATTTAGTTTATGTGCTTCATGCATTATAGCTAACCATTCTTCAGCTCCACATTTGCCTTTTGATATTAATCTCCTTACCCTATCTACTAAAATTTCTGCTCCAGCACCAGGTAATGAGTCTAAACCCGCTTCCTGCAAGGTTTTTAGCACGTCGTGATGACTCATTTTTGCTAATTTTGCTATGTGAGCAATTTCTGGAGGCCCTAGAGCATGTAATTTTAATGATGGATATTCTTGCTTAAGTTGGCGAAATATTTTTGTATAAAAATCGATTCCTAATTCTGGATGGTGCCCACCTTGAAGCAGTAATTGATCCCCACCATATTTAAAAGTTTCCTCTATTTTTTTACGATAAACAGGCATGTCGGTAATATATGCTTCTGCATGCCCTGGAATTCTATAAAAATTACAAAATTTGCAATTGGCAATACAAACGTTGGTGGTATTTACATTTCTATCTATCTGCCAGGTTACTTTACCATGAGGAACTTGTTTCTTTCTCAACTCATCGGCTATATTCATTAAATCAGTTAATGGGGCTTTTTCAAATAGGAACATCCCCTCTTCAACTGATAAAAATTCAAAAGCAAGCGCTTTTTTGTATAATTCGGCTAATTTCATAATATGTTATATTACTATCAACAAAGTTAATGTTGAATAGTTGTTTGGTACAACCTTATTAAGTTCATCTTGTTCTTTATTTGTACATTGAATCTTATGTTGCAACGACTAATATTGTTTTTTGCCCTTTTAAGCACTCAAACTGTCTATTCACAAGAAGAGTTCGTTTCACCGGAATGTAAATTAATTACCAAACTCCCATTTTCACAGCTTTCTGGAGGAATTATTATCATAAAAGCAAAGTTGGATAATTATCCAGACTCACTCAATTTTGTATTAGATACTGGAAGTGGTGGCATTTCCTTGGATTCTACTACTGCTAATGAATTAAAGATTCTCCGAATTAAAACAGAAAAAACAATTCGCGGTATTGCAGGTTTAAAGAAAGTTGATTTTGCCATGGATCATTCTTTAAATTTTGTGGGGTTAACAGTAGATCATCTTGATTTTCATATAAATGATTATGAATTATTAACAAGTGTTTATGGGATAAGAATCGACGGAATCATTGGCTATAGCTTCTTCCGAAGGTTTGTGGTTAAGTTAGATTATGACTTAAATAAAATTGAAATTTATACTCCTGGCACTTATAAATATCCACGAGGTGGCTTTTTATTGAAGCCTAATTTTACCACTTTGCCTCATCAAGTGGCAGTTATTCAAGATGGAAGAGAAATTTTGAATAGATTTATTTTTGATACGGGTGCTGGCTTATGTTTTTTGTTATCAAGAGATTTCATTGAAGATAGTGCAGTTTTAAAAAAAAATAAAAAGCTCTATATTACTCAAGCCGAAGGGCTTGGTGGAAAAAAACAAATGGAATTAACAACAGTTAAATCTATAAAAATTGGTCCATTTAAATTTAGAAATGTTCCCGTTCATGTTTTTGAAGATTCATATAATGTAACGAGTTACCCTCTTTTGGGTGGTATAATTGGAAATGATATATTGAGAAGATTTAATGTAATTCTTAATTACCCCGAACAGTCTATCCATATCAAACCAAATAGTCATTATAATGAAGATTTTGATTACAGTTACACTGGACTTGGTATTTATTTAATTGATGGAGAAATAAGGGTAATAGACATTGTAAAAGGCTCCCCAGGTGATAAAGCTGGATTTCTGGCAGGAGATGTAATTTTTTCGGTTGAAAGCAATTACACTAAGAATATACAGATTTATAAAAACTTATTTCAAAATGCACTTGGAAGAATAAAAGTAGTAGTTTTTAGAGGGCCAATACCTATGATTTTAACGCTTGATGTAAAAGATATAAGAAATTAGTAACTACTTACATTATCATGATTTATCTGAACAATGAACTATTTTGCATACCGATTTAGTATTTTATGATACAATACAACAGATTTATATTAGATAATGGATTAACCGTGTTGGTGCATGAAGATAATGCTACCCCAATGGCAGTAGTGAATGTTTTGTATGATGTTGGTGCAAGAGATGAGCATATTGACAAAACTGGATTTGCACATTTATTTGAACATTTGATGTTTGGAGGAAGTACTAATATTCCAGACTACGATGAGCCATTACAAAGAGCAGGGGGCGATAACAACGCGTTTACAACACATGATCTTACCAATTATTATTGTCAACTTCCTGCACAAAATATTGAAACAGCCTTTTGGCTAGAAAGTGATAGAATGTTGGGTTTGGCTTTTAGCGAAAAAAGTTTAGCAGTTCAACGCAAAGTAGTATGTGAAGAATTTAAAGAACATTACCTTAATAAACCATACGGCGATGTTTGGCATAAAATGCGTGAGTTGGCTTATCAGGTACATCCTTATCAATGGATGACAATTGGAAAAGAGTTAAGTCATGTGGAAAATGCACAAATAAAAGATGTTAAAGATTTTTTTTATAAGCACTATCGACCAGTAAATGCAATTTTAGTTGTTGCAGGAAATGTTAAGGTTGATGAAATTAAAATGCTTGCAGAAAAATGGTTTGGACCGATTGAAATGGGTGAAAAATACATTAGGTGTTTGCCAAAAGAACCTATGCAACATGAACCTAGAAAATTAAGTATAGAAGCAAATGTTCCCTTAGATGCTTTCATTAAAACTTGGCATATGGATGCAAGATTAGAAACAGGGTATTATGCTACAGACTTATTAACTGAAATATTGGGTGGTGGCGGATCTTCCAGATTATATCAATCATTAATAAAAGAGAAAAAATTATTCTCCAGTTTAGATTGTCATCATTTTGGAAGTATGGATGCAGGCTTAGTTACTATTGAAGGAAAATTAGTAAAAGGTGTTACTATGCATCAGGTAGAAGAAGCAATTAATGAAGAATTGGCATTGATACAACAACATACTATTACAGAAAATGAGCTCACAAAAGTAAAAAATAAAACAGAAAGTGTAATTGCTTTTGAAGATATGAGTATTATGAGCAGAGCAAGTAGTTTAGCCATGTATGAATTAATGGGTGATGCTTCGTTGATGAATACTGAGTTGGAGAAATACAAAAAAGTTACTTTAGAAGATTTGAATTTGTATTCAAATAAAGTCTTTAGAGAATCAAATAGTAATACCATTTATTATCATGCAAAGCACCAGAACCAATAGATCAACATGAGTTTGAATAGAAAAATAACACCTGTAATTACTGATGCAATTAGTTTTGATTTGCAATTAAAAAAATGTGATCATTATGTACTCGATAATGATATACCTGTTTATAGTATTGATGCTGGAACTCAGGATGTATTGATGATTGAATGGGTTTTTTATGCGGGCAATTGGTATGAACAAAAAAATATTGTTGCGGCAACTACTAACTTCATGTTAAAGAATGGAACTCATTCGAAAACTGCATTTGGCATTAATGAGCATTTTGAATTTCATGGTGCATACCTTAATAGGAGCTGTTACAACGAAACAGCAACAATTACACTTCATTGTTTAAGTAAAAATATAAAAGAGTTATTGCCGGTTGTTGCAGAACTAATTACAGAATCTATTTTTCCGGAAGAGGAATTAAATATCTATCGTCAAAATCAAAAGCAACGCCTTATAGTAAATCTACAAAAATGTGATTTCATTGCAAATAGATTAATTGATGAATACCTTTATGGAATTAATCATCCTTATGGAAAATATACTTCTACACTAGATTACGATAATTTAAACAGAGATGAATTGGTAACTTTTTATAA